>JABGQT010000193.1 GCA_018648685.1 Anaerolineae bacterium | reverse complement strand
ATTTTTGCAGGCAC
The DNA here is from genome assembly GCA_018648685.1 of Anaerolineae bacterium. Taxonomy (GTDB): domain Bacteria; phylum Chloroflexota; class Anaerolineae; order Anaerolineales; family Villigracilaceae; genus Desulfolinea. Next base: position 8,480 of record JABGQT010000193.1, on the reverse strand, counting down.
TTTTGTCAATAGTGTAGCTGGCTTTGGGATGGCATTGGTAGCGATGCCTTTTCTTGTCTCCATATTGGGGCTGAGGAGTGCCGTCCCCTTAATGGCATTGGTAGGCTTCAGCGTACTTTTTTTTCTTTCCATCCGCTTTCGAAGAACTTTGAGCTTCAAAATGGTATGGCGGCTCTTAGTATCTTCTCTAGTGGCTATTCCTTTTGGGGTGCAGATATTGGCGAAAGTACCTGAGACAATTACATTAACCTTCCTTGGAGTGGTAATTGTTCTTTATGTGGTGTACCGAATATTTAAGTTGCCAATGCCAGCATTGTCCAATCCCAATTGGGCCTTCTTATTCGGCGCTATGGGAGGGTTATTATCAGGGGCTTACAGTACTTCTGGGCCTCCGCTTGTGGCCTATGCCGATGCACGTCGCTGGTCCCCTGATGAATTCCGTAGTAATTTGTCCGCCTATTTTTTATCCAATACCATCTTTACTATCATCGTCCACTATTTTAGCGGCAACCTCACAGACCTTGTCATCCGAAGTTGGCTATTGGCTTTGCCTTTTATGGCTGCTGGATTAGCCGCTGGCTATTATATGGATCGCTTCATTAATCGAGATCGTTTTAGTAAAATTGTGCTGGCTTTGTTATTCATTATTGGTGGGCGGATGGCATTCTCGTGGATATTTTAATGCCCATTATTTTATAACTATGAAATTGCAAGGGCCGAAAAATAGCGATCAAACTACGCAATTTTCAACTTAAAATCATCTCCCGTAAAGCCATCTTTATTAAATATCTCGGTATACAGCCCATATTTATTATCAAATTTAGGCACTCCTTGATATTGTGGCAAAACGTATATTTCTTTTCATAGTAAAATCTTGAGATATTTATGAATTTTAGATAAAGATATTTGGTCTCCTAGATGCCTTCATTATTTCCAGTTAACACATTCCATCTGGCCGATGAGAAGAAACGCCTTATATATCTTTTCTTTTTTCCATTTGTGGCGCTGATTTCAATGCTATGGGCAAATGAAATTCAAGGCTGTAGTGATGCCAGATGCTTTGTTTTGAGATTTGGGGCGGGGGTGTTTTCTTTGTTGTTTTGTGTGCTCTTCTTTGCCCCAAGAACTCTTCAGATAATTGAGCTGTTGGGCTTCTTTTTAGGCATTGTTTGGTTTATCGCTATCGTACAAATTACGATTTACGGTGTTTAACAACTTCACCTGACCCTCGTTTATTAAGTGATGCAACAAATGGTTTGTCTATGTGGATGATCGCAGTACTCGGTATTGCGTATTTCACTCTCCCTCCAGCGCAAATCATGGTACTTATCAGTTTTGTAACAGTTTCGATGCTGGTTATGGCCATCACTAACTTCTTTTATATTCCTGCTGGAGGGATTGAAACCATACCGTATGTTTTTAGATGGCTTAATTCAATGGGGATATTTATTGCTCTTGCATATATTTTTCGGGGGATAGGTATTCGGCAAAAAGAACAGGCGTTTACAGATGCTTTAACCGGAGTTCTCAATCGTTTCGCATTGCATCAGATCCTTGATCAAGAAATGGAACGTTCCGCACGTTTTCATCAACCGTTTTCAGTTGCTCTATTCGATATGGATCATTTTAAAAACATCAATGATACATATGGACATCTTGAGGGAGATGCTGTTTTAGCGGCTTTGTCAAAACTTATCCGCAAAAATATCCGAACAGTAGATTATGTAGGCCGTTGGGGTGGAGAAGAGTTTTTGCTTGTCATGCCTGAGACAGATAAGAATGCAGCCAGATATATTGCTGAACGCTTGCGTAGGCAGATTTCTGAGAATAATTTTGGAAAAGCAAATAAGATTACAGCAAGTTTCGGAGTAACTACATATGAGCTCGGCCAAAGTTTGGAAAAGACTCTGTTCCGTATGGATAATGCTCTGTATCAGGCTAAGGAAAAAGGTCGTGATCTTGTGGTAGTTTTGTAGAGCTCAGTTTAATAGGTGGAAATCACTTAAATTTAAATCCTTCAGCCCTAATATCCTGATTAAACATCTCAGTGTGCAGCCCGCACTCTGTTTTGCCTTGCCCATCCCAACGACCAGCTCGTTCGTTCTCCCCAAGCTGGATGGCACGGGTGCAGGGTTTGCATCCAATGCTGGGATATCGGGAGAGGGGCATGGGGTGGCGTGGCAAGTTATTTGCTGAGATATAGTCCAGGACTTCGTCCAATGTCCAATTTAAGAGCGGAGCGATGCGCAGCAATCCATCCCGCTTATATTCGAGAATTTTGGCATGGGCGCGGTTTTCTGTTTGCTCACGTCGGATCCCTGTGATCCACGCCCCTAATCCATCCATTGCTTTTTGCATCGGCTGTACTTTGCGGATAAAGCAACAAAGATTGGGGTCAGTTTGGGGCAAGTCATGCCCGAAATGGCGCAAAACCATGCGCCATTTTTCGTCAGGGCGCAGGTCGACAATATTTAAATTCCAAATTTGCTCGAGATGCTCGCGAAAAAAAAGCGTATCCCAAAAGTGCATGCCTGTATCCAGAAAAAATATGCGCATATCGGGTTTGGCTTCTTTGACCATATGGATCAGCGGCACGCTCTGCGTCTGAAAGGAGGAGCTTAATGCCAGGTTTGGGCAAAAATTCTTCACCGCCCAATCAATAATTTCCTGTGGGCTGGCAGATTCAAATTGCAGAGAAAGGCTTTCAATTTCTTCGGGAGAAAATTTCATGGTTTTGATAAGTGTCAAGTAAAAGTCATTTAGTAACTACTCAGCACCATCCTTCAAATGTCTCTACGAGGAGCATGCTATTGCGACGCGGCAGTCTCCTGCTCTGAAAGGGAGATTGCTTCATCGGAAAAAACCTCCTCGCAAAGACATACCTGAGCAGTTACATTACTCGCTAAAGTATTGAGCCACAATATCACTATAATCTTGGTCAGTATTTCGATCCAAGGTCTCAAAAAAATCATCGCTTGTTGCGATTTTTTGGGCATAGCTGCTTGCGTAATCTTTTAAAAATGTGTTAAATGCTTTTTCCCCTATCCTAAAACGAATTTCTTCCAAAAACTGCGCACCGCGCAAATAAACAGCATCAGTATAGCCTCGAAAAGCATAGCCATCATAAATTGACGTATCTACCCATCCCGAAGGCGAGAACCAAGTTACTCGAAAACGCCACCACCATTTGACAGGAAAAGGATAGGTCGTTTCATAATAGATCCGTTCGCTGTAAAGAGAGAGAGCTTCATCAAGCCAGGGTTCGAGTGCCTGGTCGCTGCCCACCAATCCGAACCACCACTGATGCGAAACCTCGTGTACGCCGATCGAAGTCAGGTTGTTTTTCATCGTGCCGTCATATTCCTCATAAAATTCGCTGCCCATAAAGATCAGCCCGTCGTACTCCATCCCATCGGGCAAATGGGTCTGGACGATACTCAAACTCTCGTAGGGATAGGGTGCAAAACGATCACTGTAAATATCAATCGCTTTGGATGCGGCTTCCAGGATTCCTTCGCCGGCATATTCATAATTGGGATAGTAAAAACTCGTCACGCTCGCCTTTTCACTTGCCAACGTTTGTGAACTTAATATCGAACTGATAGAGAATACGAATGCCCGCGCACCTGCGAGTTCATACCGTGTCCCGGATTCGCTTTCTACACCCAGCGCACTCGCCGCAACAACAAGATCATCATCCCCTTCCAATTTCAGCGTCACATCAAAATCAGATGTCTCATAAACGAGATGTTCACCCACTCCGCTCGGCTCATGCAAAACCCATCCCTGCTGATGGGTATAAGGCGCCACGAAAGGATACCAATTAACAATATTGATCTGATAGTCGCTCAAATAACCAAAAACATCTTCATGATGTTTTGCGGGGATATTAAGGCTATAGACAATGTCTATGGTGATGCTTTCATTTGGCTTTAGCCCCGCCCCCAGCGGAATTTCCATCCATGCGCCCTCAAGTGTGGGGATGGTGATGAAATTATTAACCGCTAGAGACCTCAGCACAAAAGTATCGCTATACCGATTCGCTTCAACGACCAGAACAAGTGAATCGAGCTTAATACCCGTTTGGTTGGTGTAAACAATTTTCTCTTCCACATCGAGGATACGGGCGACATAATCGAGTTCGGCAACGAGCGTATATTGGGGATGCGAGTTTTCCTCTCTCTCAGGGAGAGGGGCTAGGGGTGAGGGTGTTGGCGACGGGGTCAACGTCTCCGTTGCAGAGGGGACAGCAGTAGCCGTTCTGGTAAAAACTTTTGTGGGGGTGCGAACCTGAAAAGGTGTCGAGGAGGGGATAGCGTTATTTGTGTCAGTGACCAAGATAAAAGTCGTCGGTTCCGCTGTTGGGGATGGCGGAGGCGTTAGAGGGATGCATCCGGTTAATAGAAATAATCCAGTAAGAAAAAAAGACACAGTTCCTGAGCGGAGGGTTTTGCGCAGCAAAACACGCAGTCGAAGGACGGCGGTACCAGTAAACACCGCTCTTCGTCTGCGCTTCGCTCCGCTCAGAGACTGGATTTTCATCACCGAGGCGTCCTAAAATACTTAATCGTCAGATCTGAAAAATCAGCATTTGTATGCTCGCGCAAAATCCTGAAAAAATCATCTCCCGTAGCAATTTGCTGATCGTATTGGGTGCGATAATCCTTGAGAAAAGCGAAGAAAGCCTCATCGCCAATGCGGGCGCGTAACTCTTCGAGAAAATGTGCTCCATGAAAATAGGTGGAGCTCCAATAAGCACGCTCGCTGGGGTTTTCGCTGACACGCTGGTCTAGCCAGGTGTCGGGCGAATAATCGAACATGCGCGCTTGCCACCACCAATTGATCGCTTCGGGGTGATAATTTTCGTAATAAAGTCGCTCACTGTAGGTACAGATCATTTCATCGAGCCAGGGTTCGTTGGCTTGGTCGTTAGCGACACTCTCAAAAAACCACTGGTGCGCCGTCTCGTGCGCCGATACAAAAGTAAGGTAGTTTTGCGCTGTACCATTGTAGGTATTATAAAAACCGTGCGATTGAAAATAAAATGCCGAATATTCCATTCCGTCGTTGAAATCCCCTTGTACGGCTGTAAGTGATTTATGTGGATACTCGCCATATATTTGGCTATATAGTTGGATGGCTCTTACAGTTACATTCAGCACTTCTTGAGCGGGAATTTCAAAAAAGGGATAGTAATAACTGTAGACGGTTATATCGCCCACTTGCTGTGTATAAACTTTAAATTCCGGGCTGGCAGATAGAACAAAGGCTCGCCCCTTTTTCAGCGTGTAACGCGTCCATTCGGCATTTAGCTCGGCATTAGCGCTAGCCGCTAAAACCACGCTCGGATCGGTAGTTTTAAAATTGACTTCATAATCGGCAGCATCATAAACAAGATGTTCGCCAAAATGCCAGGGTTCTGGTAAATTCCACGCGCCATTTTGGCGCGGCACAACGAAAGGATACCAATTCGTCAGATTTGCTTGCCGATTTGTGTACCCGTAAATCCGCGCGCGCGTTACGCTGGGATCACCTTGCTCGGCAAAAGGAAGATTGAGCGTATAACGCATCTTTATTTGGATATTCTGATTCGGTTCCAAAGGCACAGCGAGAGGAATAGTCATTCGCTGCCCCTCGAGGGTGTAATTTGCAGCTACATCATCCAGCGTGAGTTCGTGCAAAATAAATCCGCTCGCCCAGAAATTTGGTTCTACCGCAAGGAGAAGATCGTTAAGGGTTTCTGCGCTTTTGTTGGGATATAGGATGCTTTGCTCAACACCAACGGTTTTGGCAGCATAATCTAAAGTCGCAAAGAGGGTGTATTGAGCACGCTCCAACGGAACCGCTGTCGGTGCAGGAATCGGCGTCTCAGTTGGCAGAATTGGCGTTTCTGTTGCAATAAGCGGCGTTGTGGTTGCTAATAGAGGAGTCTCTGAGGGCATGGATGTTTCTATCACCGCCGGGATTGTTGGGGAAGTGGCGCAAGCGACGAGGAATAAGAAAAGAATAGAGGATAAAAAGCTGCGTAATTTCATTTATTTATACAAAAAGCTATGTGTTGCTACAGAAACAGCAACCAAAGACCCTATTGCAATAAAAGTCAGTGGCATGATCGGGATTTCTTTTTTCGGCGTTTTCCCTTTTTCAAGGTACTCTTTGACTTCACGTTTTTGCTTTGCATTTAGGGCGATCCCGACGGTGGCGGTAGCAGGGATCACAGTACAGAACATACACATTTTTTATTTCTCCTTTTCACAATCTTCACAAATACCAAATAATTGCAGCCAATGATCTTTGACCGTGAAATTATGTTTTTTTCCGACATCACTGAAAAAATCATCCAGATCATCCCCTTCAAAATAGACAGCCTTTTTACAACTTTCACAAATTAGCAGATGTTGATGTCCATCAGCATGAGCTAGATAGGCATTGCAGCCCTGCTCCTGATGAACGCGCTGAACAAGATGCAGCTCTTCGAGTTTTTCAAGGGTGCGATAAACTGTTACAAGTCCCAGCGCAGGATATTGCTCTTTTGCCAGGTCATGTACATCGGCAGGAGTTAGCGCACGAGGGCTTTGGGCCATAGTCTCCACAACTGCACGACGTGCATCGGTAAGACGATAGCCTTGAGAACGTAATTTGACTAGCCAGTTTTCAGAGGACATAAATTGCCTGTTTTGTTGACTGTAGGGGCAAAAGAAATTTTGCTTTGCTATACTCAAAACGGTTATAAAGTTCCATTTTTATTACACGTCACGCTAAAAGCGTGACCTACAAATTCCCTTGAGTGTTGCGTAGGTCACGTTTGCAACGTGACAATGTTGGAATGAAAAAATATGCCCGTTTTCAGTATATCTCCTTTTTTATCAACAACAGTTTTTTTGTTGATAAGCAAATAGGGTCGCCCTTATGGTTGTTTAGTTGAAAATCGTTTTCGATTATAGACAGGGGGGATGGGATGGTCAAGTGTGTAGAAAGTGGAAAGTAGAGATGTGAAAAGCGATGGATGATTACCAAATATTGTTTACTCTTTCTTTCCCCGTGCAAGACGAACAAGTCCTTTCCCCATTTTTGTCGTTGTATCGATTAGTTTGAGATTTGCAGAGGCAAAAAGCTCTATTAAATTATCTTCGTTCCAACGATGATGATTTTCGGCGCGGGCAGCGTAATTGAGTAGCGTTTCACGCGCTAGCCCTTCGAGATTTCGTTCATCCGCAAGGAGAGTAGCAGCAGAAAGGCTCATTTCTTCAGAGGGATTGAGCAGGGCGATCTCGCCATTGGGAGCGAGCAAACGAGCCATTTCTTTGAGAGCAGCAAGAGGATCAGGGAGAAGGAAAAGTAAATTGGATGCCGTTATCAAATTGAGTGTTGCAGGTTTAAGGGGCAAAATATTTACGTCTGCGAGCACCAAATTTGGGTGCAGGGCATCACGGAACATCTCAAAAGATGAGTCGATGCCAATGACGCGGCATCCTTTTTGGGCGAAAATAGCGGGGAGAAGTCCGGGACCGGTTCCCACGTCTAATATAAGGGAAGCAGGTTTTGGGTCAAGCCACGATGCGAAGGAGCGCAGTATTGCGCCCCATCCTGTTTTGGTTTGGAGTTCGAGGAAATAGGAGGAATCGTGTTGGAGATCAGACATTCTAAAAAAACACAGTCTCTGAGCGGAGTTGTAGCGATAGCGGAAACGTAGACGAAGAGCGGATCTTACTAATTTCGTCCTTCGACTGCGCTCCGCTCCGCTCAGGAGCTGGCTATTTCTTAATTCAAAACTTCTATATTCGGCAAAAGCGGGATACGCTCGATCATATCAACAAAATCAGCTTCGGTAATTTGGTCATCGGGCTTGTCGATCATGGCGCGCAGGGTCGCTTCCATGACGTTGGTACCGAAGGTGCGCCCTTCGAGACGCGGCGTGGATGTAACGAGAAGATGTACCCCGCGCTCGCGCAATTCCTCAACATTCTTGGCTGTGGTTGTATTGGTAAGCACGATTTTCCCTCTCAGATCATCGGGCATGCTCGCGCGTATGGAGACAAAATCTCCAGCGAGAATTTGGGCTTCTTGATAGTATTTTTCCCATTTGGGTACGGGCGGATTATCTTGTGCCGAGCCAAGCGGATAAAACCATTTAAAAGGCATTTTTGTAACAATGGGGAGTATAGTAGCCGCCATGATATGAACACCGCGCAAGCTGCGAACTGGAATAGGCAGATCCAGTGAAAACATAAGATCACCAAAGGTAACATCACAGCCTGCATCGACAAGGGCTTTTGCCATCACATAACGATCGACAGCGTTGGTTTTGAGAGCCTTCATGCCTTTGAGCGTTTTACCCTCTTCGTTCAATTTTGCCTCGAGGGCTGTGATAGCACGCTGGACGAGCAATCCTTTTATCCCGTTCCCATCGCCAGCTTTGCTCTTCTTTATCGCATCACGAATACGCTTGACTTCACGAAAATAATATTTTTTCTCGCCAA
>JABGQT010000101.1 GCA_018648685.1 Anaerolineae bacterium | reverse complement strand
GGGCGCAGGCGTGAGAAGGAGAATCCATTCCCGCCGCCAGTTTGCTGGATGAGAGCCGCATCACGCAGGGATTGGAAAATACCCGCTGCATCCTTACCCATATCATCGTTTACGGGCAACACAAAACAAGCGGCGAGTTGCCCAAGAGGTGTTCCTGCACCAGTAAAAGTTGGAGAATTGGGGAAGAATTTTTTGCTAACCAATAAATGATAAAAGTCGCGAGCACGCTCGATCACATCACCATTCCATTTTTCTTCGGCTTTGGCAACATGATAAGAAACACGCCAAAACATCTCGTCTACGCTTTCCATTGGTTTGCCATCTTCTCCACGACGCAGATAACGGCGTTCAAGCACCTGACGTGAATTGTCCGTTAGATCAATCGAAGGCAGATCGGTTGGTATGGACGGCGTTGGCAATAATCCCTGTTTTCTGGCAACAGTGGCTTTTTTCGTCATCATATATCTCCTATAAAGATTTGAAATTACTTTCCATCATTTGCCCCCTACTATCCTATAAGGGCAAAACAACAAACTACTCTAAAAGGCGGTCAATTTCAGCCTGCAATGCGGGGAGGTCATCTAGTTGCAAGTAAACAATGGCATAGCGCATATAGGCGATCTGATCAAGTTCTTTTAACCCCTCTATCACTTTATCACCTATCACTCGTGAAGATACTTCTGACCTGCCCAGTTTCTGGAGCTCTGTTTCCACTTGCCCAACAAGACGTTCAATATCTGCGGCTGAAACAGGGCGCTTAGCACAGGATATTGCAATGCCTCGCTTAAGTTTTTCAGGATTGAAGTTTTCGCGTGATTTATCTTGCTTAACAATAAGCGGGGTCGCTAAAATTGGACGTTCGTAACTGCTAAATCGCTGTTTGCAATCCAAACATTCTCTTCGACGACGAATATTTCCTTGACGGTCGTGGGATGTATCTACAACCTTTGATGATTTATATTGACAATACGGACAACGCATAAGAATTACTCTCCCTTCATCAGAACATTTGTCTCAGGCCAGATATGGCGATATATGTCCCGAAAACCCATATATGCAGGGGTTGATGGGCGGGAATTCTAACATATTTGAAAGGTCAGAACAAGGGAACTAAGGTCTCTTTTTACCTTAAAGTTTTGGAAAGGCTATTTTCCCCATAATTTGCATCTTTTTTGTGGAAAAATGTCTACATATAAAGACAACGCGCCCTGATCTTTTATGCGTAGATACGGACGCGAGAGAAAGTTGACTTGCAATGAGCAAGTTAAAATCAGGAGTGAACCGGTTTTTCATCCCACTTTATTCCTCAACAGTGATGACTGTTGTTTTTTCAAGCATCTGACGGAAGACCTGATCAAAAAGAGTATCATGCTCGTCTTCATGGCTCATCATTGCCACCATGATGGTATCGTACCCGTATTTGGCAAAGGCAAAGTCTACGGGGTGTCCTTGTGCAGTGGCCGTGTATATTTTCCAGACTCTTCCATTTTCTTCTGTGACTAACTCCCCTGTCTGAACGGGGTAACTATCAAGCCCGGCACCGTTGAAATTTTCAACAAGGAATGATAACCAGGTATCAAAACTAACAGGAACGTGTTGGGCGCCAACTTGAGTGATATCCCAAAGCGTAGCCCCTCTGTAGAAGAAACCTTCTCCGAAACTCTCCCATTGAGCAGGAACAGATGTAATGATGCCTACATCTTCATCGGCAACGAGCGTCATTTCAAGAGGTGGGTCTCCTGTGTAGGGTGTAGAAAATTTTGGCGCTTCCATTTCTGAAGCGCAAGAAGTATCAACGCCTGTTTCTGGCGCAGAAAGAAATTCTTGCAAAATTTCTTCTGGACAAGAAGATGTTTGAGAAAATGCCACCCCATGGCCCAGACCTGGGAATTCAATCAATGTTGAGCGACTTAAACGTGCTGCAACTTGCTCGGCAAAGAAAGGTGGTGTCGTTGAATCATATTGTCCTGCCATAACAAGCGTTGGAATATCACTGGTTAAAGCTTCGTTTTCATCGGGTCTAATTCCTTCGACTTGCCAAGTATCGCAGAGGCTAAAAATAAGATTTGGGTCACCGTAAACCCAAGATAAACCGACTTCTTCTGTGTCGGGATAGGAAGCGATATCATCGCCTAATTCTTCCGGCGTGGATGCGTAAACTTGCTCACGGCAATTGATCGAAAGATAAGCCCCCAGACTGATCTCGCCCACTGAGCCAATTGGGAAGGACAAAATTGTGCCGATGATATTTGAATCGCCTAATTTTGCGCGCTCGATCGCCTGTGGAACTGCGACGAGCAACTCTGGTTGGCGCATTGCCCATAATATGGCACTCATGAATTCCACACCATCCACGCTACGGCTATAGTCATTTTCTTCATATCCGAAGATATTTGTTTGTAGGGGGCTCTCGTTAAGCTGAGCGACTACGGCGCGCAAATCGTTTTCAAGATCAGGATAGGCAAATTGACAATCTACATTTGCCGCACAACCTGCATACAAGGTATCTAAAGAACTTTGGCTAATAGCTGCACTTTCGTTGTATATTTTGCTTTCAATAGGCAAGACTGAATCAAGGATGACAGTATGAACAACTTCCGGGTATTCACGCATCACGACTTGGGCCAAGCGCGTTCCGTAGGAAACACCAAAGAGAGTGGCACGCTCATAACCTAAAGCAAGGATCAAGTCTTTTACATCTGACGCACTTTCCGTTGTGTTATAAGCGGATAGATTTACGCCTTGCGCGCTTAGCTTGTCTCTACATTTACCAAAAGCAGTTAGATAATATTCTTCTCTTTCATCAACAGGGATCTCTTCTACTGCATCCTCTTCGAAAACTCGTTTTAAATCCGGGCAATCCAAATTAGGCTCAGAAAGCCCCATACCACGTTGGTCTAGAAGGATAAAATCTCCTCCTTCTAAAAAGGGCGCTATGGTCAAGTAAAAATTCTCACTCATCAGGCTAAGCGCATCTTGCCCGGGGCCACCTTGTAAATAAAGAACAGGCGCGGCTGAACGCTCTTTGCCATGATAGACCGCTACAGCCAAACGGATCGTCTTACCCATATCTCCGCCATAGCGATTTTCAGGAACTGTGACGAAGCCACATTCTACATCCACACCTTCGGGAGGAAGAAAAGCACAGTCGGATATTTCAAAAACAGGGTCATACTCCCCTATATTTAATGCAGAAAAAGGCAAAGGCGTTGGTGTTGGCACCATCGTGGCAGTGGCGGTAGGCGCGGGCAAGGGAGTGGATGTTGGTGGAAATATGACAGAGCTTATTGCATTTAGCGCAGTAGGAGAAGAAAAGAATATCAAAAAAACTCCGGCAACAGCTACAAATGCTAAAACTCCCAAGATTGCTAAGAAAAGTTTTTGTTTCTTTTTTTTATTATCCCCAGTGTCATCTTCTGATATTTCTTCTATGTCATCTTCTATGTCATCCGCTAGTTCTACGCGTGTCATAAAGTCTGGCTCTTCTATAACGAGCGATCTCTCATCTTTGTCATCCCAGTGATATTCCGTTTCAGACTGAAGATCTACTTCATCAGGATCAACAGAAAATGGAGAGGAGGAAACTTCAGTAGATGGCTGAGGAGATACTACAGGTTTTTCTTCAACTTCAAGAGGGCTTTCTTTTTGGGGAGGGTCAGGCTTTAGATAGCCTAATCTTTGCAATTGCTCACGCGCTTTAGAGTGCGTGGGGGAAATTTTTATAACGCGTCGAAAACAATAAATTTTCCGCTCAGCTTCCGACATCATCATCCCCAACCAAAACCAAGCATCTGCAGAGCGCGGATCAACTTTCACAACACGCGAAAGCATCTTAACTGCTTCTTCTTTTTTGCCGGCTTTAGCAGCCTCGATAGCTGCTCTTAAAAGTCTATCTGTCATAGTCCCTACTACTACGATGTGTACAATTTGGGTTATTAAGAATTTCTATTGTGCAAGTTTACCAAACTTAGCTACCTTAAACATAAAGACAAATGTCCTATTCTTCTTTTCTGTCTCGCAAAAACAGCCATAAAAGGATTGCTGCGAGCATCAGACTAATACTCGCAAAAGTTGTAACTGCACTGGTGCCGCGCCATTGCCAAAGCGCAGTGGTGATAACAGGCCCAAGAGCCAATCCTACTCCATTCCCCAAAGCGATTAGCGAAAACATGCTCGCACGAGCATGAGGAGCTTGCTCTCCGTAAAGAGGGAATAGAGCAACGATCGTATACTCAACCCAAAAGACCGTTATAAACAAAAGAATGCGAATAAGAAGTAAATTTTCTCCGGCAAGAGGAATAGTCATAAAAAAGATAGCAGCAAGAATCAGCCCAATAAAACTTGTGCGGTATTTACCAAGTTTATCTACAACAAGACCAGCAAGAATTGCCCCTAATAGTTCTGCAAGACCAACGCCCTGAGCGATCAAACCCAAATCCAAAGCATCAAAAGAAAAGTCAGCGCTTAGCCAAATGCTCCAAAAGGTCATGAAAATACCCACGCTGATAAAAAGCAAAATAGCAACACCCAATGAAGCCTGGATATTACGCTCGCGAAGCAGCGTACGCATTTTTATATTTTTAACAACGCTGGTATGCTTCTCAGCTTCGGGCAAATATCGCCAGGTAAGCAATGCGCCAAATAAACTCAAGGCACTGAGCCACCAGAAAGGCATTTGCCAACCATAATCATTAATTAGCCAACCAACAACGGGCATTAGCACCATTCCAGAAACAGCAAATGCGATGTCTATTGATGCCAGAGCACGCCCACGTCGTTCGTAGGGCGCCAAATCGCTGATATAGGCTTGCTGCGCAGGTAAATAGGCATTAACGGCCAAACCGGTAAAAAACAGGGGCAAAACCGCCCACCAACCCTGTGTAAAAATAACCCCCGCCATACCTACAAATTGAGAGAGCAATGCAAAAGTCATGATCTTGCGACGACCATAACGATCTGCCAAGGAGCCAAGTGCCGGACTAAAAAATGCAGAAGCAGAGCGGATCATCAAAATCCAGCCAAAAACCGTAATGCTGACCTTTAGCCCTTCAGAAATTTGTGGGACAAAAGGGTACAGCATCCGAAAGCTGGTATCAACAATTAGTCGAATACTAAAAAGCGAGACAATTAGCCCTGCACCCAAGCCAAAGAAATTTGTAATTCGCTGCCCCAATCCTGTTTTTTTATCTACCTGCTCCAAAAGCTTCTCCTAAAAAAAATGCGCCGACAAATTTACAATAAATCTGTTTTCGCAGCCATAATGAAATCGTTTTTATGCAATCCATCGATCGCATAAGTCCACCACTGAATAGTAACATGCCCCCATTCTGTCACAATGCGCGGATGATGATCTTCAGCCTCTGCAATTGCAGCAACACGATTCGTAAAAGTCAGCGCATCGGCAAAGTTCTTAAAAAGAAAAACGCGCTCAAGACGCGAAACCCCTTCAACCTCTATCAACTGCCATTCGGGAATTTTTGGCAAAAGTTGTGCGATCTCAATAAACGACAAAGGTGGCGTGTCCCCTCTACACGCCACGCATTTGAACTCTGCCAACTCTTTCATTTAGCACTTAGTTCTTTTAGCGTTTCGATCGAAGCCAAATGCACACGTAACACACGTCGACCATTTTCCAGTAAAGCCGCATAATCACCAAGAGCCTGCGCTCGCTCAAGCGTACCAAAACTCATCCCTTGTGTGGGGATTTCAATATCCGTCTCCACGTTGGTTGTAATTTGAATGAAAACCCCATTGTTTGCGCCACCCTTATGCAACTGTCCTGTCGAATGCAAAAAGCGAGGACCAAACCCCAGCGTGGTAGCCAAGCCTGTTTTTTCCTGCACAAAATCACGCAATTTCTGGAGGGATGCCGATGTCTGCTCGTTGCGCGGAAAATAGGCGTGGATGCTGAGATAATCATTTTCTTGCCCCAAAGCTAAAAATGCATCAAACGCGGATTTCAGGCTTGCTTCCGCTAAATCAGCATTGGTGTAAATTTTGCCATTTTCCCCTTCCCAAGCAGCTTTGCCTTCATCCAACACACCTGTCTGGCTATACGCATCAATTTGCGCCCGTGCCTGGGTTTTTGCATCCTCAACATTTGGCTGATCAAAAGCATTCACGCCTAAAATATGACAAGCGATAGCAGTCGCATATTCCCAACGATAGAATTCCTTGAAAAGTGAATAAGGGTCACCTGTTTGGATCACTAAAACGGGCTGATTAGCCTCTTTGAGCTGAGACACAAAATCATCATGCGCTCCATCTCCTCGAAGATAGATGAAATAACGATCATCACCATATTTTTCTGGAGCTAAGAGCGTCTCATCATCAACGGGCACAATGCCTTTGCCTTCTTTTCCTGTCGATTCGGCAATGAGTTGCTCTGCCCAAGCACCAAAAGAGTTAAAAGCAGAGTCAGTGATGAGCATTAATTTATCACGCCCATTTAGCGCGGCAGCACCCATGACCGCACCCAAAAAGAGAGCGTCATCAACGTCGTTCATCATGGAGGCGGCACTATCCAGAGCTTTACTCGCATCAATCCCTTGCAAGGCTGCGGGGACAAGTCCGAACGCCGTCAACGCAGAGTAACGCCCTCCAACAGTTGAGTCAGCGAAAAAGACTTTACGGAAATTGCTTTCTTTGGCGAGCTTCTCCAAATTGGAACCGGGGTCAGTAATAGCCACGAAATGGCTTCCATCCCCACCGCTTTGCTCCCAAAAATAATAAAAAGCGGACATGGTCTCTGCGGTGCCGCCCGACTTACTCGCCACAATATAAAGAGTCTCTTCCGGCGGGAATTTTTTCGTTGCTTCTGCCACTTGGGCGGGATCGGTAGAGTCTAAAATGGCAAAGCTTTCAGGTTTAAGATTGAAAATCAGGGACATTACTTCTGGTCCCAGCGATGAACCGCCCATGCCGAGTAATAAGGTCTTTTTGATTCCCGCAGCTTTGACTTCCTGAGCAAAGGCTGTCACTTCTTTTGCTAATTCACGGGAGGTATTTGGCAAATCGAGCCAGCCTAGACGAATTTTGACTTCGGCTTGTCCGGTGGGGTCATCTGTCCACAGGGTAGGGTCATGCGCCCAGAGACGATCATTAACGGAATCCGCTTCAAGTTTCGCTATCTGTTTTTCAACGGGAGCAAGCAAAGGGCCAAGAGCGTCGCGTTTCATCATCGCTCTCCTATCGTTTTTAGAAGGCTGGTAAAAGCATCCGCAAAGGATTCTACGCCTGCATCTTCCAAATCCTGCGTAGCTTGGGCAAGGGAGATTCCTTCTGCTTCTAGATCATTAATTATCTGGTGTGCTGCATCTAAATCTGCTGTGAGTGTCGCCGCCGCTTTGCCATGATCGATGAAGGCATCCAGCGTTGCAGGAGGAACGGTATTAACAGTGGCAGGGCCGATGAGTTCATCGAGGTAAAGGGTGTCGGGGTAATCGGGATTTTTGGTGCTCGTAGACGCCCACAGTGGGCGCTGATAGTTGGCTCTGACAAGTTGCATTTTGCCAAAACGGACGCTGCTGGCAACTTCTTGAAAGGCTTCGTAGGCTAGCTTAGCGTTGGCAACGGCTATTTTGCCGCGCAAAGGTGAATCTTCGGGGAGTTGCTTATCAATAATGCTATCAAGGCGAGAAATGAAAAAAGAAGCAACAGAGTGAACATGCTCGATACTTTCTTTGGCGAGCACCCGATCTTCGAGACCGGAAATATAGGCATCCATCACTTCTCTATACCGCGCTATGGAGAAAATCAGCGTCACATTGACATTAATTCCCGCAGCAATAGTTTCGCGGATGGCTGGCAAGCCCGCCTTTGTAGCGGGAATTTTTATCATCAAATTTGGACGATCAACACGCTCCCAAAGCTCTTTTGCTTGCTTAATTGTGCCTTCACTATCATTGGCCAAATAAGGGCTAACCTCGAGCGAAACGTAACCATCACCGCCTTCGCTTTCTTTGTATAGAGGCGTAAAAATATCACAGGCATCTTGAATATCTTTTATAGCAAGTTCCCAAAAAATCTTTTCTGCATCCCAGCCATCGGCCAGCAGAGGTTTCAGCGCATCGTCATAATCATTTGAATCTGCGATCGCTTTTTGAAAAATACTCGGGTTCGATGTTACGCCGCGAATATCGCCACGCTCAATCATCGCGGCAAGTTCACCGTTTTCGAGCAATTTTCGTTGGATATTGTCGTACCAGATAGATTGTCCCAAAGCGGTCAGTTCTTTAATAGCATTACTCATAATATCTCCTAAAAATATCCACGAAGTTGAGAAAAAAGCATAGCTTTTTTCTCAACTTCGCGGACAAAGTTTAATCTCTAAACTAGCTCAGTCTTAAAATGCCGAAGACAAGCAAGACAATACCCGTTATGGCATAAATCACGCGTGAAGTATTTCTACTTAATTTTGGTGTCTCAGAAGCCTCAATACTATCCCCTCTGAATGCACTTCTTAGCCCAAAGATACCACCAGCAATCAAAATAAATGCGTAAATTGTCTCAAT
>JABGQT010000191.1 GCA_018648685.1 Anaerolineae bacterium | reverse complement strand
GCTGACCAGTGCGCGGTGAAGAAACATTTTGAAAATCCGCCATCTTTTGAGATCACGACAAAAGAAGTGGCGGTAGCATAAGTTTTGAAGGAGCAGGTTGATAGCCTGCTCTTTTTTATTTGTGTTAAAAGAGTTGAAAGTCGGAATGTTATAATTTTTCTTCACCAAAGGATACTAGTGAACAGAAGAGATTTTCTTAAAATAACCGCTCTCTTGGCAGGTACAGTAGCAATGAATAGTTGCAGCGTATTTGAAGATGGAGATGAAAAGATCATCGTCGTTGGCGCGGGGATCGCAGGTCTCAGCGCAGCGCAGACGCTCCAAAAGTGGGGCTATAAAGTAGTTGTTCTGGAAGCGCGCTCACGCGTTGGTGGGCGTATCTGGACAAGCCGAAAATGGGAAGATGCCCCTCTCGATTTGGGCGCATCCTGGATTCATGGGGTTTCCGGAAATCCCATTGCTAAACTTGCCAAAGAGAATCGCATCAAAATAGTCGAAACAGATTACGATAACCAGTGGATATATAAAGAAGACGGCAGCGAACTGACCAACGAAGAATATGAAAGTCTTGAAGAATATGAATCGACCATAACAGAATATATCGCGGAGGCAATTGCCGAAAGAGACGATGATGTCCCCTTGAAAAGCATCGTGGATGCGGTCCTTGATAATGTATCGGTCTCCGCCGATGAAAAGCAGATTATTCTATATCTGCTCAACACCATCGTTGAACACGAATATGCCGCAGATATAAGCGAGCTATCATTATTCACATTTGATGAGGGCGATGAATACAGCGGAGAAGATGTCATTTTCCCCGGTGGATATGATCAGATCATAGAAATCCTTGCCAAAGGACTTGATATAAGACTGAATGAGACCGTTCAGCGCGTAGCCTATGAAGAGGCTGGGGTCAGTATCCAAACGAATAAGGGGATTTATAAAGGCGACCGCGCTGTGATCACTTTGCCTTTGGGGGTATTAAAAAGCGGGCAGGTAGATTTCTCCCCGTCGCTACCAAGTGAAAAACAAGATGCGATCCGTCGTCTTGGCATGGGATTGCTTGATAAATTATATCTACGCTTCCCGAGCATATTCTGGGAAAAAGATGCTGCTCTGTTGGGCTATCTAGGAGAAAATAAGGGAGAATGGGCTGAGTGGCTGAATATCGCTCATTACACGAATAAGCCTATTCTGCTCGGATTCAATGCCGCAACCTTTGCTCGTAAAGTTGATAAATGGTCAGATCAACAAATCGTCGATAGCGCGATGACAATGCTCCGCAATATCTTTGGCGCAAATATCCCAGACCCGCTGGATTGGCAAATAACGCGCTGGGCAGATGATCCCTTTTCTTGGGGTTCATATTCGTATCTTGCCCCTGGCACAAATAGCAAAACTCTCAAAGAGTTGGCAAGGTCTGTTGATGGGAAATTGTTTTTTGCCGGAGAAGCAACATCGAGTGATTATCAGTCTACCGTTCATGGCGCGTATTTATCGGGAATACGCGCGGCGGAAGAAATATGGGTTATATAACGCATTAGCATCTATAGGAATAGCATATGAAAAAGACAATAAAATTATTTTCGCTGGTTTTCATCGTTCTCACAATTTGCCTAAGCGGATGCGCGCCTCCGCAAATACCTGCTATTCCTGAAGAAATTACCCCCGAAGGCTCAACAATGATAGATGCTCATATCAATAAAATTTCAGACAATAGAATGTTGCTGGTTTTATCGGCACCTTCTGTACATAACGCTTATTACGAACCGGCTTTTCTCGCTATCGTAGATTTTCAAATAGCCTATGCGAATGCCATTATGGGGAACGACAATGTTGTCATTATCGTTGATGAAGACACAAAGCCATATTACGAAGAGTTGCCAGAAGATATTTTGCTCATATCCGAAGTCTATGATATTTGGATGAGGGACTTCACCACGGTAAACCCGCTGAACCCTATCCAGTTCACCTATACATGGGCTTCCATGACAAAGCAGGAAAGCAAAGAAGTTCAGAAGAGTTTTACTGATTTTGCAGAGCGGTACGGTGTTCAAAGATATGCAATGGACCTCCTGATCGATGGAGGCAATATCGTTGATAATTACGCGGGGAAGGTCATTACAACCACCCGTTTTATGGAAGATAATGATCTCGGTTACGAAGAAGCAGTAGAAGAATTGGCAAATTTACTGAATGCCGATGAAGTTGCCATTATTGAGCCAGATGAAGAAGTTCTCGCTCACTCTGATGGCATGGTAAGTTGGATCGATGAAGATGTACTTCTTGTTAATGATTACTCAAGCGATCCTGAATTCAGAGATTTGGTTATGGACGAACTTCTCGCAGCTTTCCCGACAACGACGATCATCGAAGTGCCTGTAGCGTACAAGACAAACCCTCCCGGAGAATGGGAAGGATTTGAGTCTGCTTGCGGCATTAATTTGAATGCGACGGTAACTTTCGAGAATATCTACGTGCCTGTATTTAATATGTCCCACGACGAATCCGCTGTCGACATCATTAAAGAAAATACGACAAAAAACGTAATTACGATCAATGCCGAGGCTGTTTGTCCCATGGGCGGGAGCGTAAGGTGTCTCACATGGCAATTGACAGGAGAGAACGCTGAAAATCTGATTCTGGCGGCAAGAGAAAAATAATCTGGCTTCACTGACTAAATGGTATACTTCCCCCGCTATAAAATCTGACAATTAAACGACTAAACCGCAAAGACGCGGAGAACGCCAAGGTTCTATTATAGTTGCCAAGAAAAACTCTTGGCGTCTTGGCGGTTCAAAAAACAGAAAGAAATATGAGTAAGAATACAAGAAATTTTTCCATTATCGCCCATATCGATCACGGCAAATCGACCCTTGCCGACCGCTTGCTGCAATTGACAGACACCATCGCAGACCGCGATATGACCACGCAGGTACTCGACGATATGGACCTCGAGCGCGAAAAAGGCGTTACCATCAAAGCCTCCGCCGTCTATATGGACTACACCGCTAAAGACGGCATCACCTACGATCTAAATCTGATCGACACCCCCGGTCACGTCGATTTCGGCTACGAAGTCAGCAGAGCGATGAATGCCTGTGAGGGTGCCCTCCTCGTAGTGGATGCGACGCAGGGGATCGAAGCCCAAACATTGGCGAACCTCTACGCCGCGCTCGAAGCGGATTTGGAAATTGTTCCCGTTATAAATAAAATCGACCTGCCTTCAGCGGATCCCGATAAAGTGGCGAACGACATCGTCAGCCTCCTCGGTGGAGACGCGGATTCCATCTTACGCATCTCGGCGAAAAATAATATCAATATCCCCGCGGTGCTGGAGACAATTGTTGAGCGTGTTCCACCGCCATCAGGAGATTCTGATGCGCCTTTGCGCGCATTGATCTTTGATACGCATTATGATTCTTATAAGGGCGTGATTGCCTACGTCCGCGTGGTGGATGGTTCTCTCACGCACACTGACACACTAGAGTTGATGGCAACCAAGACTACTCTCAAACCAGTTGAAATCGGTATCTTTGCCCCGATCATGAAAACGACGAAGAGTCTGACTGCGGGCGAGGTTGGCTATATTGCCACAGGTTTGAAAACTATCCAGGAGTGCCGTGTTGGGGATACTATTACCCAAGCTAAAATTCAGGCAAGTGAACCGCTTCCCGGATATCAGATGCCGAAACCGATGGTTTTCGCAGGCATCTATCCCGTTGTCGCAGAAGAATATTCTGAACTCAGGGATGGCTTGGAAAAACTGCAATTAAACGACGCATCTTTAGTTTACGAACCTGAAACATCCCAAGCCTTAGGATTTGGTTTCCGTGCTGGATTTTTGGGTCTTTTCCACATGGAGATCATTCAGGAACGTATCGAGCGTGAATATAACTTGAACGTGCTTTTCACCGCGCCCTCAGTAGAATACGAGGTGGTGATGAATAATGGCGATACGGTGATGGTGGATTCACCTGCTGAATTGCCCGAAGAGGGCGATATCGAAGAGATTCGCGAACCGTGGATGAATATAGAAATTTTCACGCCAACAGATTATTATGGCCCGATCATGGAATTGGTCACGAAACGACGTGGCTCTTTCCTTGAGCAACAATATCCTGCGCCTAGCCGCGTGCAATTGAATTATGAAATCCCGCTTTCTGAATTGATTGTCGATTTCTTTGATGAACTAAAATCGCGTACACGTGGCTATGCCTCGCTCGATTATCATCTCTCCGAATATCGCAAAGACGATTTGGTGAAACTGGAAATTTTGGTCAACCACGAGCCAGTAGATGCCTTAGCGGCAATCGTCCATCGTGAAACCGCCTATCATAAAGGGCAACGTTTAATTACCAAATTGAGAAAAACCATTCCACGCCAAATGTTTGATGTGGCGATCCAAGCTGCTGCGGCGGGACGTGTTATCAGCCGCGCCAATGTCAAGGCCCTTCGCAAAGACGTGACCGCAAAATGCTACGGTGGAGATGTTTCACGTAAGAAGAAATTGCTCGAAAAGCAGAAAAAGGGCAAGAAACGCATGAAGATGGTCGGCAATGTGGAAATCCCGCAAGCCGCATTCATGGCCGTCTTGAAACTGGACGACGACTAAAAGAGCAAGGGTGACATGGGTTTCAAGGGCGACAAAAGCGTAAAGGCTCACCCATAAATCCTTTGCCACTCTTGTAGCCCGCGTAACACTTGTTACCTTTGTTACTTTTACTACCCATATTACCTTTGTCACCCCTAAAATGAAAACTTTCCTCCAAAAATCAAAACGTTGGCTTCCTGGCGCAGTTATCAGCATAGCCCTGATAGCCATTATCTTAAACGCCGTAGATATCCCCAAAACCATCACCGCACTGCGTGATGCGAATCATACCCTGCTGCTCATTGCAGCATTGCTCACCTTGCTTTGGCTGATCGTGCGCGGTGTTGTCTGGCGCACATTGCTCAGAGATATCCCTTCCTACCGCGACACCTTCATCTCGCTTGGCGAAGGTTATCTGATGAACAACTTCCTGCCTTTTCGCCTCGGCGAATTTGGGCGTGCCTTTTTGCTCAGCCAAAAAACAAAGCTCAGTTTCACCGAAATCTTGCCGACCATCATTGTCGAGCGGATTTTTGATCTGGTCATCTCAGCCGCTATTCTCATTACCGCCGTTCCCTTTGTCGCAGAAGCAGAAGGGACGGAACAGATCGGCTATATTATCGGCGGCATTGTTTTGGTCGCTATCGCCATCCTTTATTATGTCGCTCATCATCAAGAATGGGCGCTTGACCTTTTTAATAAATTGACAGTTCGTATCCCTAAATTGCAAGAACTTGGCGGCGAATTGGTCGAATCACTTTTGGCAGGGCTTTCTGTTTTCACAGAAGGTTTACTTTTCTTGCGTTTTATCTTTTGGATGCTCATTAATTGGGGCATCGCTATTTTGCAATATACCCTCATTATCACCGCCTTTTTCCCGCAAGCAAATCTCATTTGGGGCATGTTCGGGCTTGGCGCAGCGGCTTTTGGCAACGCCGTCCCCTCGCTTCCCGGCGCAATTGGCACCCTCGAAGCAGCCGTCGGCGGCTCGCTCGAATTGCTCTCTGGCGACATCTCTACCGCTCTCGCCGTTGCCCTCATTGTGCGGCTCTACAATTATCTTTTTACAGGCATTGTCGGCATTTACGGTTTCAATACAGAAGGCGAAACATTATCGGGGATTTATCAGAAATTGCAAGAGTTTAGAAAAAAACAAAATTGATGTCATTGCTTCGGCGACAAAACTGCCTCGCAATGACTTGGCTGGAGTGATTATGTCAAAAAAATATCTCATCACCGGCGGCGCCGGATTTATCGGATCGAATTACGTCAATCGTCTTCTCGAACGTGGGGAAGATGTTGTCGTTTATGATAATTTATCCCGCGCGGGTGCGCCACGTAATTTGGATTGGCTGCGCCAAAGACATGGTGCAGACTCCTTTCAATTGGCTCACGCTGATATTCGCGATGCCGCAACATTAACTTCTACTGCCAAAGACGCCGACATTATCGTCCATTTGGCTGGACAAGTTGCCGTGACAACATCGGTCACGCATCCCCGCGAAGATTTTGAAATCAATGCGCTGGGCACATTCAATGTCGTCGAAGCCACGCGGCTTTCGGGACGCGATCCGATTCTTTTATACGCATCCACGAATAAGGTTTACGGGGAAATGGAAGATGTGTCTCTCGCGGAAAAAGAAACGCGTTGGGAATACGCAAGCCTAAAACATGGATGCCCCGAGGCGCAGCCGCTCGATTTCCATTCCCCTTATGGCTGTTCTAAAGGTGCGGGCGACCAATATGTCCGTGATTATGCCCGTATTTATGGTTTACGAAGCGTCGTCCTGCGCCAATCCTGCATTTATGGACCGAGGCAATTTGGGGTGGAGGATCAGGGCTGGCTGGCGTGGTTTATGATCGCGACGGTGACGGGGCGACCGATCACGATCTATGGCGATGGCAAACAGGTGCGCGATGTGCTGCACGTGGACGACCTGATGGATAGCTACGACGCTGCGGTTACGCGCATTGACGATGTGAAAGGGAAGGTTTATAACGTGGGAGGGGGGGCTGAGAATGTGATCTCGGTCTATGCTGAGTTTTTCCCCATGCTCGAAGAACTGCTTGGACGCAAAATCCCCGTTGAGCGAGACGATTGGCGCCCGGGCGACCAACGCGTCTTTTATGCCGATATTCGCAGCGCAGCAAAAGATTTAGGTTGGCAGCCAAAGATCGGCGTGGAAGAGGGGATCAAGAAATTATTTTCTTGGGTGATGGAAAATCGGGAGATGTTTTAGAATATCTAAAAAAGAAAATACGGCTTATGGCGGTATTTTGTCATTAAGTCAGCTAACAAAAATGTGGGTTGACTATTGTCATTCTCAGCGATATTATAGCGCGGCATTGCAGCTAACATTGATGAAGAAAACCCCGCCCCGAAAATGGCGGGGTGCTTTTTGTTACGACCTAATTGCATCGGTTCTATCAAAAAATCTTATTCTGCAAAAGCAGGAATGGCGCTTGGCTGGCAACCGAAGGTCGGCGTGGAGGAGGGGATTAAGATGTTGTTTGCGTGGGTGGAAGGAAATAGAGGGGGAGTTTAAGGGTTCTTCGACAAAACATAAAAACGGCTGCAAAGCCGTTTTTATGTTTTATGTTTTTTTACACAAGCCCATCAAGCAATGAAGAACTTTCTGTTTTTTCCAAAGATAGAGAAATATCTTGAGCAATATGGAATATGTTTGCAAAAAACTTGTCGATAACAGATAGTGTGCTTAATGAATATTCAGGGTGATCTAAAAACAAAGATGCAGGTATTGGTATCTTTTCTTCCAGTATTCCCCTGACTTCAGGCGGATTACCTTTTGTTGGATTGATTTTTTGTATTTCAATGAACGAATCCACAGTAACAGGATTTTTATCATAAAGTTGAACTATTTTATCAATCAGGGAAGCGACCTCATCCTCGAAGGAAATTATTGGACTACCATAATAGTATCCAACGATGTTCCTACTACCAAAATAAATATAGACTCCATTCAAAATAAATTTAGCTTGTTGTATAGTAGCTGGGAGTCGTTTTTCTTGGAGTTGTTTTTCAGACAGGCTAAGCACATCCAAACAGATGGGTAACAAAAAATACCGATTGTAACGATACGAGTCGATTTCAGATAGAAATTCAAGTTCTTGTTGCCATTTATAGCGATTATCTGAATCTGATATCCTTGTATATAATTGCTTCGCCCATGTGTCAGGTTTCTTCTGAATAAAGGATGCGGCATAGTATTCTTGCACTGTTTTATGAATAAATCTATGTTCATCGCCTTCACGCAAAATCAGGCAAGTAATACGCACAATGTCATTAATGAAATCTGCTGGTTTGGCTTTTAGATTAGTCTGGGCTATCGCTTCCTCTGCAACACCATGAAGAACTGATATCGAAAAAGACTGTTGAGGGGATTTTTTTGCTAAAAGACAAAGTGCCTCAAAGGCATTACGATATTGAATATCATCTAAATCGCACTTTCGTTGACGCGTAAAGCCAGGTTTTGTTCCATCATGGCGCTGTAAAAGCATCTGAAAAAGGACATCATAAAATCCTGAAAGATTTGCAGGAAGATGTTGGTAAGATTTATATAATAGAACAAGAAGAGTGACCATTAGAGGGGAAAATAATAATGACTTTATGTGGGGAGAACGATGCTCAATGTGGCCAATTAGCGAGTTTGCCCAATCTTGATCCTTTGCGAGTTTCTTGATAACTTCCTGATATTCTTTCTTCTTCAGATTGTCTAATACGACATTAGAAAAGTAATTTGATGTCCGTATATTTTCCTGGGGTCTGGATGTTGTGATAACGCGTATATTTTCATGCTTGGAAACAATATCTTCGATATCGGTTAGCACTGATGATTTAAGTTCACCCGGTATTTCATCATAAGCATCTAGCATAAGAACTATTTTCCCGGAATTAGCTAATACCTTAAATAACTCATCATCAACATCTAAACCTAAAGCATCAAAAGCGGCAACT
>JABGQT010000066.1 GCA_018648685.1 Anaerolineae bacterium | reverse complement strand
CCCCGTTTTTCTATTTCAGCTAGAAACTGATTCTGTTAATGTACGGTAGAGAATCCTAGGACTAAATGTATACCCAGATAGAAGAAGGCTGTGATACTTGCTATAACAGCTGAGCCGATAGCCTGGAAAATTGCTGCATCCACATCAGGCAGGGATTGGGTAGCAATTTTGGAGAAAATCCCTACCCCCCCCCATCAGCATGGCAGCGAGGGTGAAAAGTAGTCAGAGATTTTGCATTATTCCTCGATAATTACTGTTTTTTGACGCTTTCTGTTAAGGATTAATTGGGTCACATCAGGGCGCGAATAATGCCCTGGCGGGTCAAAATTCTGACGTTCTTCGCGCACACGTTGGTGATCTAATTCTGCGACAACAAGCTTTTCTTCCCCAGCAATCGGTTCAACGATCCATTTTCCATCTGGCCCAGCAATACAAGAGCCGCCATCTGCGATCATATCATCGCCATCTTTGATAATAGCAGCAAGATGGGGCGTATTAGCAGGGAAGTCGCTTTTACGCATTAGTCCAGAAACGGAGAGGACATAAGAGCGAGATTCTTTTGCGATGAAACGAGTAATATCATAGGTATTATGGGCACCGCCGGGCCAAATGGCAACGTGCAAATCTTCTCCCAAGCCATAAAGCGCAGCTCTGGGTAGGGGCATCCAATTTTCCCAGCAATTCAACCCACCAACAGTGAAAGCACCCAATTTGTGGACGCGCAAACCATGTCCATCTCCCGGTGACCAGGTTAATCTTTCTTCATAGGTCGGCATTAATTTGCGATGCACAGATTGAATAATGCCATTGGCATCAATATAAACCAAACTTGCATAGAGGCTATGTCCACCACGGTCGACTGGGCGTTCGATGATGCCCAAAACCACAGCCATCTGATGCCTTTTAGCTGCGGCACAAACCATTCCCAAGTGACCGGCTTCGATCTGTACAGCCTGATTCATATATTGGGCGTGGATTTCTTTCTGCACTGGCGAATTGAATTTCGCTCCATTTGTGCGCTCTATCCAAAAAGGATATCCGGGAAGCAGGGCCTCGCCAAAGGCTACCAGTTGGCAATCCACTTCAGCAGCTTTATCTATTTGTGCCAGAATTTTTGTCAACGTTTTTGAGCGCTCCAGCCAAACAGGTGCGATTTGAGCAAGACCGACAATCAGTTTATCTTTTTCTACTGTCATTTTAGATATCCTCACAAAATATCTGTACTGTCAACAAGATCACCTTGATGCCAAGTTTCTAGCCTTATCAATTCACGTTCTGTTTCATCTTTCTGAAGAATAATTTCTTCTCGAGTCTTATTCCTTGTTTTTACAAGTACAGAAATACTCTCATTCTTCCAGCATTCCCATTCCCCTTCCTTTTGACCGTCTACGATCTCTCCCACACTTTCCACCCACTCATTTTTATTTTTTCCATCTGCGTGGATCCTCCACTCTCCATCAGCTTGATCAGAGCGTCCAATCTTGCTTTCAAATAAGAGCATCCATTGGGGGGCATAACAATCAGCAAAGACATTGCCTAAGACTTCCCCGCAACTACAAGTTATTCTGCCTATGGGGCCACAACAACCATATCCATTATTTTTTGTTGAGATGAACATTATGCGGGTGGCTGCCCCAAATGAAATCTCTGACCATTCACCTTTCCAGTTTTCATACCACTGTGGATGTAAGATCAGATCATTGGGAGATTGATATGAAAACTCCATATAGTTTTTGAGTTCAAATTTTGCATCCCTAACTTCAAGGTATTCAGCAAAATCAAGCTCAAGGTTGTGCATATCTACCTTGGTTGATAAGGGCCCCGCAAGGTGAAGGCTACAGGCTTTGCAACGAATATGGAGATGCATTTTTTAAGAAAGTTCTTTCCCGTATAGTTCGAGATCATCGTCGTCATCTGGGATTTTTAAATTGCGCTCGTATTGCATTCCGAGTTTTTTGAGCAGAGAAACCGATTTCTGATTCCCCGCCAAAACAAAGCCAACCAGACGTTTTATGCCAAGCGCTTCCTTGCCATATTCGATCACGGCAGATGCCGATTCAAAGGCATAGCCTTGTCCACGAAAGGCGGGCAGGAAGCTGAAACCAATATCGTGATCGTCCAGATATTCACGCTTCAACAGCCCGCACATGCCGATTGGCGTGCCATCTGCTTTGCGCTGCACGAGCCACATCCCAAAGCCAAATTCCTGATAGCTCTTTTGGAGTTTGTGCAGAATATATTCACGAGCATCATCCAATGTGCTCACGCCACGATCCCCTATAAACTCAATCCAAGCTGGGTCGTTTACAAGCTCAATAACAAAAGCGGCATTCTCTACAGAAAACTCAGTAACAACAAGGCGTTCAGTTTCAATCGGGTTCATTTAAATAATCACCTCGGTCTTGTTTGCCCAAATTGACCTTCGAGCATATCGGCTGACAGATAAACTATCAGTGTGCGCTGTAACAATATTTTTTCAAATTCAATATCTTTGCTGCTGCCGAAACAGTAACACCATAAAAGATGACTGGTTTATCTTGAGCTAAAAACTGAGCTATTGTCCCATTGACTACGGTTGAGCCTGTAGCGAAGATTAGATCACACCATGCAATTGCATCTGCGGTCATTTCAGGGGCTTCGATTTTGATGTTAGACACCTCTGTACCGATATTATCCTGATCCAAATCAACAACTCTGAGATCGTAATGCGAGGCAAGTACTTCAAGAAATCTTGGTTGCTGACCTACTAGTAAGACCTTATCGTAATTCCCAATAAACTCGGGCAAATGCTTTGCGCACTCTTTTGGTTCGGCATCCTTACAGTGAATAGTTTTGTCGCAAAGTTCAAGATACCTGAAAACGGCATTCAGACCGGCAATGAAGCTTGCTCTACCTTTATTTGAGCTTAGATCGATTTCTAAAAGGTCATCAACCAAATAATCTGCATTTTCAAAGGTGTCTGTAAAGGCCTGCCCTTTCGCGCCTTGAAAAACAGCTTCTACCATCACCTCTTTGCCCTTAACGATGGGGTAGTCATTGTGTTCGGGGTTTCCGATGGCTTCAACCGCGGAAAGGGCTTTGCATCGGACGCTTATATTTTTACCGGAGAGATCGTACTCCTGTATTTTTTCTTGCAGGGCTTCTTTTAATTCTTCGTATAGTTCCATGTTTTTTTTGGATTCCTTTATCTTATCGTGGACCTGTACGCCCAAATTGACGCTCGAGCATATCCACAGAAAGATGGATCATCGTTGGACGCCCATGTGGGCAGGTGCGTGGCGATTCGCAATTTTCGAGATCGCGCAGGAGAGATTCTTGCTCGGCGCTGGAAAGCGTTTGCCCACCTTTGACGGCCATCCGCTTACAAACGCGCGCGGCGATCCGTTCTTCGATTTTCTCTTGTAAGGGTGTTTCATCCCCTTCAAAATCTTCAACGAGAACGCGTAACGCGGCAGCGGGATTCGCTCCCGTAAAGAGCGTCGGAATAGCACGTACCTGAAAAGCGTTGGGACCAAAGGCTTCCACTTCAAAGCCAAATTTCTGCAAAACAGCAAGTTGATCTTCGAGCAGGGTCGCCTGTGCGGGCGGGAGTTGGACAACTTCGGCTTGTAATAATTTTTGCGATGAGATCGTATTTGCATCTCGTTGCGCCATCAGCCGTTCAAATAAAACACGCTCATGGGCGGCATGTTGATCGATCAGATAAAGCCCATCAGGGCCTTCGGCGATGATGTAGACGGAGCCGATTTGACCGACGAGCCTTAAAAGCGGCATTTTGATCGAGGGTAATTCGTTATTGGGTAATTGGGCATTAGGGCTTAGGGATTGGGAGTCTCCTAATTTCTGATTACCTGATTCCTGATTCCTAATCACCTGATTCCCTGCTTCTCCCGCAAACTTCCACGCAGGGTCAATGCCACTTTGCGTGGAAGGTCTCTCTGTCCATAAAGCCGGCGGAGCAATGCCCATCTGCGGGACGGGGGTATAGGCGAGAATCGCTTTTCGGACAGAACGCTGCACAAAGCTGAACATCCGTTGGGGGTCCTGGAAACGCACCTCTGCTTTCGTCGGGTGAACGTTTACATCAACGGCAGCAGGCTCAAGGTCAAGAAAGACCGCGGCCAGAGGGTAGCGTCCCACCATCAACAGGGTGTGATAAGCCTGAATCAGCGCGGTGCTGAGAGAAATATCCTGTACCCAGCGCCCATTGATAAAGAAAGTGATTTCACGTCGATTTGAGCGAGTTAGCGAAGTGGGGCTGATAAATCCGGTTAAACGAACCTGCCCTGAGCCTGTCGAAGGGTCTTCGGCGGCATTCACTTCGAGCAATTGCTTCGCCACATCCACACCATAAAGGGTGGCAAGGATTGCACGTCTATCGCCGTTGCCGCTGGTTTGCAATTTTGCCTGCCCATTTTGGATAAGTTTGAAGCGCACATCGGGATAAGCGAGGGCATAACGTGTGAGCAAAGCGTCAATGCGACGACGTTCGGTAACATCCTTTTTTAGGAATTTGAGCCGAGCGGGGACATTATAAAAAAGATTTTCTACGCGCACGACCGTGCCTTGTGGTGCGCCGACTTGTTGCGGGGCTTGGGCTATGCCGCCTTCGACGACCATCCGTGTGGCAGCATCATCATTTTTTGTATGGGAAGTGAGCGTCAGCTTTGCCACAGAACCAATAGATGCGAGCGCTTCGCCGCGAAAACCGAGCGTGCCGATTCTGAAAAGATCATCGGCAGAGTGCAATTTGCTCGTAGCGTGACGCTCGATCGCAAGCGGCACTTCGGCAGCGGGAATTCCGTGTCCGTCATCGGCAACTTCGATCAGACGACGACCAGCTTCCTCGATGGTCACGCTGACAGTGCTTGCGCCGGCATCGAGAGAATTTTCGATCAACTCTTTGACCACCGAAGCAGGTCTTTCGACCACTTCTCCGGCAGCAATTTGGGAGGCAAGTTCGGGGGAGAGAATTTTTATGGGCATAGGGGTATTATATACTAGACACTGTTGGGAATAATCCACAGATTTGGCAGATTATACAGATTGAAAAGTCTTTTAAAGAAAATCTGCGCAATCTGTGTAATCTGTGGATATTTTCGTTTTCATAAAGTTTTCCCATTATAATCTGCCCCATGACTTACACAACTATTTTCTTTGATCTCGACGACACCCTCTACTCGAATGAAAGCGGTTTATGGCAAGCCATTCGAGAGCGGATCAGTTTTTATCTGCATGAGCAGCTCGGCTTTGATGAAGAGGAAGTTCCTGCCATTCGTGAAGACTATTTCCAAAATTACGGAACAACGCTGCGCGGAATTCAAGCCAATTTTGATGTGGACGAAAAAGATTACCACGCCTATGTGCATCAACTCCCTTTGGATGAGTATATTGCTCCTGACCCAAACTTGCGTGCCCTCCTTGAGCATCTTCCGCAGAGAAAGATCATCTTCACCAGCGCAGACATGGCCCATGCAGAACGGGTGCTCGCTCATTTGGGGATTAGCGACTACTTCGAAAAAATCATCGACATCTACGCCATCGCCCCGCACGCCAAACCCCAGCCCGAAGCTTTTCAGAAAGCCCTTAGCTTAGCCGGTGAAAATGACCCTGGCCCTTGTGTGATGATCGATGATTTCCCTAAAACCACCCGCGCCGCACGAGATTTTGGTCTCTTTAGCATTCTCAAGGGAAATAAAGGGAGTGCAAAAGATGCAGACGCTATATTAAAAGACTGGAGCAGTCTTCCAAAATTGCTTCGTAATGGAAAAACTGATTAGGAGAAAAAAAATGACGCAATTACTAATGATTATTTTAAATGAGACAAAATATTTGCCCGAAATATTGCAAACCTGGCGAAAAATTGGTGTTCCTGGCACAACTATCCTTAATAGTGCAGGTGGACATCGTACCAGAACCTTGTTTTCGCGCGTAGGTTTAGGTGCCCTTGACAATCTCTTTGAAAGAAAAGAAGTCGAAGGCAAAACGCTTATTGCCACCTTTGAAGATGAGCAACTCTTAGCAGAAGCTATCGGCGAAGCCGAGCGGATCGTTGGTGGTTTTGATCGTCCCAATACGGGGCTTCTCATGGTCATGCCAGTAACGCAAGCCAAGGGCATCTATAAGGCAGAACCAAAACCGGAGCCTCCACCTCCACCAGTGTTGCGACCCGATTGGGTGATTTTGAGAGATACCAAAATAGAAGATGTAGAAACAATAATGGAGTTAGAGCCAACCATCGTTAGCACAGACACACCTTTAGAAGAAGTTGCCCGCGCTATGTTGGTTCATCCTCGAGTACATGTAAGCAGTGTTGTTGCTGAAGATGGAAGATTAGTTGGATTACTGAGTTTACGAGCCTTAGCCGATTCTCTCTTCTTACATATTCTCCCTGAAGAGTTTTTGAGCGAGATTACTGATATAGAAAAAATGATGGATTTTGCTGGCAAAACTCGCCTCCGTACAGCAGGTGATGCCATGAACCCCCCGCTGTGGGTTAAACGTGGGGAAACCGTGAAAGAGGCCTTCGTTCGCATGCACGACAATAAGTTGCCGGGACTACCCTTGGTAGATGAAAGCTACCATGTTATCGGTTATGTCAATTTACTGGAATTACTCGGGCTTTGCCTGATTAAAAAACCAGGTTCTCCTTTTTCAAAGGAGACGCTATGAATCATATCTGGCTAGCAGGTAGCATCTTCCTTTTCACCTTTGCATTAATTGTCAGTGAGAAAATAGAACGCACGATTTCTGCCTTACTTGGGGGGATGGCAATGATCATATTTGGGATCGTGTCCCAAGATCAAGCATTCCACTCTATAGATTGGAACGTGATCTTTCTTTTAGCAGGCATGATGATTATCGCCAATGTGCTCAAAGAAACCGGGCTCTTCCAATGGATTGCGCTGAAAGCTGTAAAAATGGGCAAAGGTGACCCCATGCGCATTCTCATCATTCTTTCCCTCGTTACCGCAGTTACATCCGCATTTTTGGATAATGTGACTATTGTGATTCTGATTGCACCTGTAACGCTCTTCATTGCCTCCACGCTGGGCGTTAGCCCAATCCCATTTCTCATTGCTGAGGTGTTGGCATCCAATATCGGCGGTATGGCAACACTCGTCGGTGACCCGCCAAATATCCTCATCGGTAGTGCTGCTAATATCGATTTTTTGACCTTTATCGCAAATATGGGACCCATCTCCCTGATTATCATGCTTGCCTTCATTCCAGCAATGATGTTTATGTTCAAGGATGAGCTAAAAGTCAATGAAGATGATGTGATAGATATCGATACTTTAGATACGGAATCGCTTATTACTGATCCCGTTTTGCTGCGAAAAGCGTTGGTCGTGATGACTGGCGTTATTATCGGATTTTTGGTTCACGGTGCGCTCCACCTTCAACCTGCTACCATTGCCCTAACCGGTGCTACCATCCTGATGCTCTGGGGACGCAGTGATCCTCATAAAATGCTTCAAGATGTAGAATGGACAACGCTTTTCTTCTTCTTTGGCTTATTTATCGCGGTAGAAGCTGTGGTTGAAGTGGGCATCATTGAAGAGATTGCTCAAAAAGCATTGGAACTTACAGGTGGAGATCTCCCCACAACTTCAATGTTACTGATCTGGTTCTCTGGAATCTCCTCGGGTATTGTAGACAATATCCCTTATACAGCGACAATGATCCCGCTTGTAGAAAGTATGGGACTCGTGATGCCCGTCGACGTATTATGGTGGTCGCTTGCCTTAGGTGCATGTCTCGGCGGTAACTTCACTTTGGTTGGCGCAGCTGCTAATGTTGTGGTCGCCAGTTTGGCTGAAAAAAGTGGACACAAGATTGATTTTTGGACATTCTTCAAATATGGTGCCTCAACTACTGTTGTTTCCTTGGCTATTGGGAGTGCCTATATTTGGCTGCGCTATTTATAAAGGAATCAGGGATTAGGATGCACCTTTGTCTCTAAAGAAGAAGCAAGTCTCCTCGATCGAGGAGACTTGCTTTGAAAAAGTTTAACGATATTAGTTGTTAGCTTGGCAAATGCTAATTAAGCGGAAGCAAACCACAGTTTTGGAGCGATTCTTCTTGTAATCCTATAAAAGAGAAAAAATAATGAATATCTATCTTGTAGTTCTTCTCATCATTGCTATTATTGTCTTATCAAATGCGCTCATGTTCGCAATGGTACGCGGCTCTCGCGGCATGAAATTTGATTGGATGAATAATACAAAGAAAGACCTTGGCAAATCTTTTCAAAATGAAAATTCTGAACTTAATGAATTACGTCAGCGGGTCAAAGAATTAGAAAAGAAGTCTGAAGAAGAACCTGAATAACGCATATATTTTTCATATATTAATTTCATCGTTTTTTAATCCCCCTATGCTATGCTCAATCCTAATAGGTGAAGAATACCTAAATTTGGAGCTATTTTTATGAATAAAAACCTTCGTTATCTCTTTACCGGTCTTGCTGCTGGTGTATTTCTTATTGTTGTTTTTTCAGGCGGGTTTGCGGCCGGTTACTTGGTCAAAGAAAATGTCCCCGCTGATTTTCTTTCTGCGCCAACCGCGCCAACACCTGCACCCGAAATGACAGATGCAACGCCAGACGAGTTGGATACGCTCTTCGCCCCCTTCTGGGAATCATGGCAAATCG
>JABGQT010000190.1 GCA_018648685.1 Anaerolineae bacterium | reverse complement strand
GATGAAAAATCCACTTCGCTTTTGCCTCGCTCTTGTTTTGGGCTTGAGTGCCTGTTCCCCAACTCTTGCCCCGCCTGAGCCTGTTATCGCTCAACCCGAAAAAGCTTTGGAAGAAAACAGCAATCCAATACCAGAAACCCTCACCCAAATCCCCGACGAAGAAGCAACTCGTCTGATGTATGAACTCGTCAATTCAGATTCGCAACAAGCTGTAGATACCATAGTAGCTGCGAAAGATACCCGATTCATTGCTGTTTTCATAGAACTCCTACGCATAAACCAGATGAGCTTCTTCAAAAATACTGGCTACAAAGCACCGCTTGAAGCCCTCGAAGCTCTCAGCGGACAACCTATTGGCTACGATTGGTTTGCATGGGTAGAGTGGTATGGAGGCACAGACCTGATCCCGCCGCCCGGATTTACAGGCTGGAAAGGAAAGCTCCTCTCCCAAATAGACGTCGAGTTTGGCAACTTTCTGAGAGACGATTTTCCATCCACGATCCGCACAGAAGAAATTGTCTGGGGCGGCGTAGTGGTAGATGGCATTCCGGCTTTGAATAACGCCACCATGATTCCCGCCGACCAAGCCAACTACCTTAGAGATGACGAACCCGTCTTCGGCATCTCCATTAACGGAGATAACCGCGCCTATCCCCTACGTATTCTCGATTGGCATGAAATGGCAAATGATGTTGTCGGCGGTGTTCCCGTATCATTGGCATATTGCACACTTTGCGGGGCAGGTGTAGCTTACGATGGACGCGCATCGAATGGAGAAATATACGATTTCGGCTCATCAGGTTTTCTCTTCCGTAGTAACAAACTTATGTACGACCACCAAACACGCACTTTATGGAATCAACTCACGGGCGAACCCGTACTTGGAGAATTGGCAGGCACTGGTGTCAAACTAGAGCTGCTACCCGTCGTCGTTAGCTCATGGGAAGATTGGCTTGCCCAACACCCCGATACACTCGTCCTGGATCTTGATACAGGTTACCAACGTCCCTACACGCCCGGTTCTGCTTACGGTCACTACTTTATCGACGAGGACACCATGTTCCCTGTCTGGCAGCGCAGTAATCTGCTCCCCAACAAAGACCGTATCTATGCTTTAGAAATTGAAGATATTCCAAAGGCGTACCCTGTAGAAATTCTTGCAGAAGAACAAGTCATCAACGACACAATTGGGCAAACCGATTTAGTACTTATCGCTTCGCGTGGTGAGGTTACTGTCAGTGGTGAAAGTCAATACGCAGGAGAGGTATTCTACAACGCTGGTGGCGAAGTCCGTGCTTATGCTCGCATCGATAATGAGACTTTCTCTACAGCCCCTCAATTAGATACGGTACTCGATACAAAAGGCCGTACTTGGCAAATTACTGAAGAAGCTCTGATCGGGCCAGAAGGAGAGCTTGCCCCTCGCATAAATGGTCATCTCGCTTACTGGTTCGGCTGGTATTCCTTCTTCCCGCAAACTTTACTATATGAGCAACCCTAACAAAAAAGGTAGTGGCTCTAAGTATTTGATACGCTCTCGCTGGATTTGCAATCCAGCGAGTTTCCAGAGAAGGCGGGGATTGCAAATCCCCTTAGAGCGCTTTTATCATTTAGTCTATCCACTACCACAAAAATTTGGAGACATACATGAAATATTGGATTTGGGCCATCCTCGCAATAGCTTTGCTTGGCTGTGGTAGCCCTGCAGCAGAAGAGCCTGAAAAAATGCAGGCGGAACCAACTGCTATCCCCAAAAACACAACAACTTTGCCAGAAGGCGGATTCGACCTTGCCCCAGAATTAACCAATGAAATCTGGCTCAATACAGACGGCGTATCACTCCGCTTGGCCGATCTGCGCGGCAAAGTCGTCTTGCTTGATATGTGGACCTTTGGCTGAATAAATTGCCAACGAGTAATTCCCTCGTTGAGGGAATGGGATTATGCATATAAAGACCAAGGCCTCGTTGTCATTGGCAATCATTACCCAGAATTTGCTCACGAGCACGATCTGGAAAACCTAAAAGAAGCTGTTATAAAATTCAGCATTGAGTACCCTGTAGCACAAGATAACGACGGAAAAACTTGGCGGGCGTATAAAAATCGTTATTGGCCTACGCTCTATCTTATAGACAAGCAAGGCAGAATTCGCTACACCCATATTGGTGAAGGCGCATATGCTGAAACCGAAGCCGCCATCCAAAGCCTGTTGGCAGAAACTTACCCATAAGCTAAGAAATTCAAGGCTTTCACCATCATATCTCATAGAAAAGGAGAAAAAAAATGATCAAAATCAAATCATCTGAAATCACATCAAAAGCAGAATATCTCTCTCGTCGGGATTTTCTGAAAACTGCCGGGATCGTCACCGCAGGAGCAGCCTTGTTGGCGGCTTGTGGTACGGATGAAGTACCCGCTGCGCCCCCAACCCAAAGCTTGCCAACCGACCAGAAAACAGCCCCTCTGTCCGAAGAACTTACCCCTGAAGATTCCGTTCTCAACTACAACAACTACTACGAATTTACCACCGATAAAGAACGTGTTGCCGGTCTTGCCAAAGACTTCAAATCCAGCCCATGGACAGTAGAAGTAAGCGGCTTGGTCAACAACCCCAAAACCTACGGTATCGAAGATTTTCTTGGCAGCTTCACCATCGAAGAACGCATTTATCGCATGCGCTGCGTAGAAGCCTGGAGCATGGTTATCCCCTGGAATGGCTTCACCCTCGCCTCTTTGCTAAATGAAGTGGAACCGACATCCGATGCAAAATTTGTCCGCTTTGAAACCTTGGCAGACCCCGACCAGATGCCCGGACTTGTTAATAAACTATACCCCTGGCCCTATCAGGAGGGACTCCGTTTGGACGAGGCAATGAACGATCTCACGATTCTCTCCACCGGGCTGTACGGGGAAACGTTGGCAAACCAAAACGGCGCGCCGATCCGGCTTGTCGTCCCGTGGAAATATGGATTTAAATCGATTAAATCCATCATAAAAATCGAGCTAACAGCTGAACAACCATCCAATTTCTGGCAAGATATTGCCCCCAACGAATATGGTTTTTATGCCAATGTTAACCCGGCAGTAGATCACCCACGTTGGTCGCAAGCTACTGAGCGTAGAATTGGTGAGCTAAAACGGCGTGAAACTTTATACCTTAACGGATATGCCGACGAAGTCGCCCATCTCTACGAGGGTTTGGATCCCAACAAACTCTATTAAAATGAATACAAAAAAATGGGAGTTTACTCCGCTGCAAATTGCAGCACATCTTGGCTCGTTGATCCCCGCAATCCTGATCGGGTGGGATATTTCTACAGGCAATTTTGGAATAGATCCAATCCGCGATTTCACTTTCCGCACAGGGAAAGCCGCTTTGGTTTTATTGTTGCTTTCACTGGCCTGTACACCCCTGAATACCCTTTTCAAATTCAAGCAAGTTCTTAAGCTGCGCCGCCCTTTTGGCTTATATAGCTTTTTCTACGCCAGCGTTCACTTTGCGATTTTCATTGGTCTTGACTATGCCTTTAAATGGAATCTCATTCAGGATGCCTTGCTAGAAAAACGTTACGCGCTTGTCGGGTTGGCGACAGGTTTGATCCTGCTCGCGCTGACGATCACATCAACGATAGGTTGGCAACGTCGGCTGAAGAAAAACTGGAAAAAGCTTCATAAGTTGACCTATGTTGCTGGCCTATTAGCCGTCGTTCACTATATTTGGCTAGTTAAACAAGGAGTCCTTGACCCTTGGTATTTTGCCGCGATATTACTTGTCTTATTTATCCTAAGGCTTCCTACTATAAAAAAAGCCCTTTCTTCACTCAGAAAAAGAAATTTGCAGCGTGCTTCTCACTAGCTTATCTAATGATATAATCCGCCGCATGGATGATAAAACTAAACTCACAGCCAAAGAAAAGAAATTAGCTTCAATAAAAAAGAAGGAAGGAAAAAGCCTAACCGCCATGGCGACTTTTGTATTGGGTCTTCTTCTTGGTTATTTTATTTGGGGAAGCAATCCCGTCCCCACGCAACAAGCGGCTCCTGCACCCCAAGTTCAGGCAGAACCTATCGACATTCCAATCGAAGGCTTTCCTAGCAAAGGTCCTGAGAACGCACCAATCGTCATTGTTGAGTTCAGCGATTTCGGATGTTCTTACTGTTCAAAATGGCATAACGAAACTTACGATGACCTGATGGCTGCTTACCCTGACCAAATCCGTTTTGTATATCGCGAAGTGCCTTTCAGAGCTTTTCCTGCTTCTGAAGCAGCCATGTGCGCTAGAGAACAGGGTTTCTTCTGGGAGTACCACGACAGGCTCTTTAGCTATGAATACGGTCTTGATGATGCAGCCTTTGTTCAATATGCAGAAGAACTAAGCCTGGATGTGGATGCTTTCAACACCTGCATGAGCGAACATCGCTATGAGGAGGATATCCAGCAAAGTCTGGAGTATGCAACGCAGCAATTGAACATTAACAGCACGCCCACTTTCTTCATCAATGGAAACAGATTTGTTGGAGCGCAACCCCTTAGTAACTTTATACAGGTCATAGAACAAGAATTAGCAAAAACAAACTAGAAACTTCCACTTAAATTTCAAACGCCAAGATTTCTGATTGTTCTGGAATCTTGGCGATTTTCTTGTATCTCTCTCTACCAGGATAAGCTCATGAAAAAATTTGTCGCCGTTGCTGGCAATATCGGCGTGGGGAAATCTACCCTCGTTGAAATGCTTTGTAAAAAATTAGACTGGGAGCCTTTCTACGAGCCAGTTGCTGAAAACCCCTACCTTTCTGATTTTTACGAAGATATGCCAACCTGGTCTTTTCATTCGCAGATATTCTTTTTGTCGCATCGTTTGCGCAGTCATAATGACCTTGCCAACCATCCCACCTCCGTTATTCAGGATCGCAGCGTTTATGAAGATGCTGAGATCTTCGCACAGAATTTAGCACGACAGGGGCATATACAGCCACGCGATTATCAGACCTATCGCGAACTCTATGAAGCTGTGATCGATATCCTCCCCCCACCCGATCTGGTGATCTATCTGCGTGCGTCTGTGCCAACATTATTGAGAAGGATAGAAAGACGCGGGCGCGATTACGAGAGCGAGATGGAAGCCGATTATTTGGCAGGGTTAAATGAACTTTACGAATCATGGATCGCGAATTTCACTCTCTGCCCTGTGCTAACTGTTCCCGCTGATAGTTTGGATTATGTGGCGCACCGCGGACATTTGAACTTGGTCACTGCGAAAGTGAACGAGATGCTGACCGGAAAAGAAGAGGTGGTCTTCGCACCGGACGAAGTTGCGCGGGCGGCGGATTAACGGTAGATTTTTGAGACAAAAAGTGCCTGTCATTTTGAAAATGACAGGCACTTTGCTTTAAGCGGTAGCAAGTTGGGGTTACGAGCGATCCGCAATTGCTTTTTTGGCGAGCACCATGAAATCATTCACAGGGATGGCACCTTTGTCTTCGCCATCCCGCAACCGCAGGGCAACGGCACCCGCTTCCATTTCGGCATCCCCAACGATGAGCATATAAGGGATTTTCTTCTTCTGCGCCTTGCGGATTTTAGCGTTCATGCGCGCGCTATCGCCAGCAACTTCGACGCGGATGCCAGCTATTTCTAATTTTTTCTTGACTTCGTAGGCATAGTCGAGATGCGCATCGGTGATCGGGATGATGGAAGCTTGCACGGGGGCGATCCAAACCGGGAAGGCACCCGCGTAATGCTCGATGAGGAAGCCGATCATGCGCTCGTGCGTGCTGAGTGGCGCGCGGTGGATGCAAAGGGGAATTTCATCTTCGCCCTGCGCGTTCGTAAATTTCAGATCAAATTTGGGCGGGACAGCAAAATCGACTTGATTCGTTGCCAGCGTAAACTCTTTACCAATTGCGCTCCAAACCTGCACGTCGATCTTCGGACCATAAAAGGCAGCTTCGTCTTCTACTTCGACAAAATTCACGCCGCCGTTTTTCATGGCGCGGCGTACCATCTCTTCGGTCTTGATCCAGAGAGCTTCATTATCGATATATTTTTTGCCAAGCCCCTCTTTGGCGTGCGTACTAAAACGCATCACATATTTATCAATATTGAAAATCTCGAAGTATTTCATGTAGAGATCAATGACTGCCATGAATTCTTCTTCAAATTGCTCCTCAGAACAGTAGATGTGGGCATCGTTCATCTGCATGGAGCGGACGCGCATGAGACCGAAGAGTTCGCCACTTTTTTCATAACGGTAGCAGGTGCCATATTCAGCCAAACGGATCGGGAGATCGCGATAGCTATGTGGACGCGCTGCAAAAATTTTATGGTGCATGGGGCAGTTCATCGGCTTGATGTAATAATTCGTGCCTTCCATTTCCATAGGCGGATACATGCTCTCGGCGTAATAAGGCAGATGTCCGCTGCGGATGAAAAGCTCTTCCTTCGTCAGATGCGGCGAGCGGACTTGTTTGTAGCCTGCTTCGCGTTCCATTTGCTTGGCAAGCTGCTCCAACTCCTCGATGATAACCGCGCCATTCGGCAGCCACAGCGGAAGCCCGGGACCGACTTCTTCGTCGAAGGCGTAAATATCCAGTTCTTTACCGAGTTTGCGATGATCGCGTTTCTTGGCTTCTTCGAGTTGCCAGAGATAGGCATCCAATTCTTCTTTGGTATTCCATGCCGTGCCATAGATGCGCTGAAGCTGCGTATTATTCTCATCGCCGCGCCAGTACGCACCTGCGACAGACATCAACTTGACAGCTTTGGCATTTATTTGCGCCGTGCTTTCTACATGCGGCCCACGACAAAGGTCAACAAAATCGGCGTGCTCGTAAATGGAAATTTCAGGCTTTTCGTCCAGCTTATTGCCGTACTCATCAAAGCCGCCATCTTCCAATCCGGCGATCAGTTCGAGTTTGTAGGGCTGGTCTTTGAATATCTCACGCGCTTCGTCCGCAGAGAGCACTTTTTTTTCAAATGGGTGTTTCTGGCTGAGGGTCTTGCGCATCTTCTTCTGTATCTGCTTTAAGTCTTGCGGCGTGAGGGTGCGCGGCAGATCAAAGTCGTAATAGAAACCATTTTCCACAGGCGGACCAATGGTGTATTTGGCTTCGGGGAATATATTCATCACAGCCTGCGCCATGACATGCGCCGCCGAATGACGAACGCGGTAAAGTTCACTATCTTCGTATCTTTCTTGCTCTGCCATATCGAACTCCTTTTTGCAGGTGGTTGAGTAGCCCCGAATTCTTTTAGAGGGGCGTATCGAAACCACAAAAAATTTTTCTATTACCTGTTGGTTTCGATACGGCGACCTCGTCAAAATCCTGCGGAGCGGGCAAGCATCGCCTACTCAACCAACGAAAACACCTATTAAACAACAAACTCTCACCCAACACTGGGGCGAGAGTGATCTCACGGTTCCACCCAGATTATCCTTGAAAAAATCAAGGCATCTCTATGGGGCTGGTAACGAAGCCATCCGTTCACCTTAGTTTACCCTGAGCTATGTCGAAGGGTATTTCAAGTTTATGCTCGCGAGGGGTTTTCTGTGGAGGATGCTGGAGCAAGCTCTCAATCTATGGCTTTGCTCTCTCTGTCAGCTTCCGGTTCACATATTCGTCTCGGTCTTTGCATTTTTATATAAGCGGGGCAGAGTGACAAACTCCGCCCCTACTAAGTGGGCGATATTGGACTCGAACCAACGACCTTTGCGATGTCAACGCAACGCTCTAACCAGCTGAGCTAACCGCCCGAATTAGCGAAGAAGATTATAACGAGGGAGAGCTTTTTTTGCAAATCCAAAAGTGGATGTCTCAGTCTCACCCTCATCCCTGGGCTTGCTCACGCTATGGAAATTTTCCGAGCAGTCGATATTTTCCATCTCCGCACATCTTCATTTTTGGGAAAACAGTCTGGAAGAAAAAAGCAGTGTGATAAAACTCGCGTTGGTTTTGACAAGCTTTTCGGGCTTCACGTTGAGATCATATTATTCATTATGAAGGTTCGTTGCAATCTGACTAGTTTTTTCATCTGCGCATAATTCTAGGCTTATCTTCCATAATCTATCTTGTAATTCTAGATTCAACACATCAATATCTTCTCTAATATTAATATATTTGTTTTTCTTCCAAGTAATAAATTTCCCAGACTTTTTCAGGCTTTCTTCTTGGTTTTCAGTAAACAGAGGTGTCATTATCTCTCCGCATTTTTCTATTGAAATAAATGTTCCTAAGAATTTCATTATAGTTGCCATTATTCTCATAAAAGCTGGAATTATGTTAATCTGATTACTCCAAACAGTTTTAGGAATCTGAAAACCAATAAAAGACAATTTCATGTCTTTTCGCTCTCTATACAAATTATGTAACTTGGCAAGAAACATATGTTTGGCAACCATAGCCTGATGAATGCCATCTTCATAACCCCACTTGCCCTTCATTTGCATGTCGTCCCAGAATATTTTGCCCCCTTTGGTTACATTAAAAATGATTCTTCCTCCATTCTCAGATTTTTCCAATAAGTTCAATAGATTTAATGTCAACATAAAATGAGAGAGATAATTCACTTGAAAATGCGGATCCATTCCATCTTCAGTTTCCACACGCTTGAAAGCATAACCAAGACCGGCATTAATAAATAAGCCGTCTAGAAATTCATGTTTATTCTGAATCTCTTGAATTGCATTCCTTACATCACTAAGTTTTGTAAGGTCACATAAAATAATCGAAATCTTCTTA
This sequence comes from Anaerolineae bacterium, assembly GCA_018648685.1. Taxonomy (GTDB): domain Bacteria; phylum Chloroflexota; class Anaerolineae; order Anaerolineales; family Villigracilaceae; genus Desulfolinea. The sequence continues at coordinate 42 of JABGQT010000190.1, read as the reverse complement.
TTGAAAGTTGTTTTTTCAAATTCCTTAATTATTTCTTCGCCA
>JABGQT010000144.1 GCA_018648685.1 Anaerolineae bacterium | reverse complement strand
TTGTCTGAGGCAACAGGGGTATCAAAGTAAGATTTTTGATGAAGCAATGCGACCTTGCTTGAGAGAAGAAATGGAAACTAAGGTTTTGAAACGGACCAGTAATCAGTTTTAGCCACGATCAGAGCACAAAGTTTGTACTCTACATGAATTGGAAAAATATGAACCGACAAGAGATACTCACTTCCCTCAAATCCCATTCCCCTACGGTCCTTATTATTGGTGGGGGCATCAACGGCGTAGGCACATTTCGCGACTTAGCTCTCAATGGTGTAGATGTTCTACTGATCGACCGCAGCGATTTCTGCTCGGGAGCATCAGCAGCTTCTTCGCACATGGCGCATGGTGGTATCCGTTATCTTGAAAATGGCGAATTCCGCCTTGTTCGAGAAGCCGTTCAAGAGCGCAATCGTATGATCGAAAATGCCCCGCACATCGTCCGTTCTTTGCCAACCACCATCCCTATTTTCAAATTCTGGTCGGGGTTAGTCAATGCGCCTCTCAAGTTTCTGGGTTGGCTCGATAAACCATCCGAACGTGGTGCCTTCATCATCAAAGTCGGTCTGATGCTCTACGATGCCTTTACTCGCGCACAGGGTACTGTCCCGCCTCATTGTTTCGAAGGTAGAGTAGCTTCTCTTAAAAAATTTCCACAACTCAATCCAGACACCCGTTACACTGCTACCTATTATGACGGTTCCATTTTCAGCCCCGAACGCTTTACAGTTGAATTGATCCTGGATGCCGAGGCTGAAGGGCCACATGCTCGTGCATTAAATTATATTTTGCTCAATGAAGTCAATGAAGATAAAGTTTTCTTGCAGGATGAATTGACTGGTCAGACTTTTGAGCTTTCCCCACATCTCATCATCAACGCCGCTGGACCGTGGATTGACCAAGTCAATACCGACCTTGGGCTTGCTCGCCGCTATATCGGCGGGACCAAAGGCTCGCACCTTGTTCTCGACCACCCTGATCTACGAGCAGCCGTTGGCGAAAATGAGTTCTTTTTTGAAAATAAAGATGGGCGTATCGTACTCATCTTCCCTCTTTTAGATAAAGTGATCGTCGGCACCTCCGATATCCCGATCAAATATGCTGACGAGGCGCGCTGCACCGAAGAAGAAGTGGATTATTTCTTCGAAATGATCGGGCGTGTCTTCCCAGATATTAAAATCGAGCGTAAACAAATCATCTTCCGGTTTTCGGGCGTGCGCCCTCTTGAATACAGCCATGCCAAGACAGCCGGACAAATCACGCGTGACCATAGCATCAAAGAAGATCAATTTGGTAATATGCCAATCTACTCTCTTGTAGGAGGCAAATGGACCAGCTACCGTGCCTTCTCCGAACAAGTAGCCGATAAAGTACTCTCCTTTTTGCAAAGAACACGCAAAGCGGATACAAAGCAACTTCCTATTGGTGGTGGGCGAGATTATGCTTTAATGAAGGATACCCCCGAAGGGAAAACGCCACTCTTTATTCGTTACGGATCACGTTGCCGTGAAATCACTGCCTATCAAGCCGGAGACAACACACCGCTAATGTATTATCCTGATATGACTCGTCGAGAGATAATTTTCTTGGCCGAAAAAGAAAAAATAGTCCACTTGGACGATCTGATTCTCCGGCGCTCACTGATGGCATATCTCGGTAATCTTACTCGCCCCTTGATTGATGAGCTAGCAGATATTCTGGCAGAAGTATTAGGCTGGAGTGATACACAAAAACAAGCAGAAGTTGAAAGGGTAATCAAAATCTTGCAAGACCGACACGAGGTGTACTTGTAAAAGCTCAGTGAAATTTAGCTTAAACAAACTATGGAAGCAAAACTATGGCAAACGTAACCTATAAAAATGTGGTTAAACAATTTGGTGATGTGACAGCCGTCAATAATATGAATTTCGAAGTTGCTGATAAGGAGTTTCTCGTCCTCGTCGGACCATCAGGCTGTGGAAAAACCACTGCTCTGCGTCTGCTTGCTGGATTGGAAGAGATTACCGATGGAGAAATCTCTATCGGTAATCGTGTGGTTAATGACGTCGCACCCAAAGATCGTGATATTGCGATGGTTTTTCAATCTTATGCACTCTACCCTCATCTCTCGGTCTTTGACAATCTCGCCTTTGGACTGAAGTTGCGTAAGACACCCAAAGATGAAATCAAAAAGCATGTTGAAGAAGCTGCCGCGATATTGGGGGTTGAAGAGCTACTTGAACGAAAACCACGTCAACTCTCTGGCGGGCAACGTCAACGAGTAGCGGTTGGGCGCGCCATTGTGCGTGAGCCAAAGGTTTTTCTCTTTGATGAGCCACTTTCAAATCTGGATGCCAAGCTACGCGTCCAGATGCGGGCTGAAATTGGCAGACTTCACAAACGTTTGCAAACCACCTTTATTTACGTCACCCACGATCAGGTCGAAGCGATGACTATGGCTTCACGCATCGCAGTCATCAATAATGGCACCTTGCAACAAATAGATAGCCCGCAAGTTCTCTACGATACTCCAGCCAATCTTTTTATGGCAGGCTTCATTGGTTCTCCCTCAATGAAATTCTTCCCCGCCAAGCTACGCAAAGAAGGGAAAACAATTTATGTGGATGGCGAGGGCTTTAGCGTTCCGATTTCCGTTGAGAGAGCTGCAATATACCAAAACCACGCAGGAAAAAATATCATATTCGGCATTCGCCCCGAAAATATCCACAACCCTGATTTTATCCCACCGAATATTCACACTGAGCAGGTTCCCGCCAAAGTAGATGTGACCGAGTTAATGGGGAACGAGATCTTCCTTCACTTGATTAATGGCGATATTTCTTTCGTAGCCCGGGTTGACCCACGTTCAACATTTGGTGTTGGCGACGAGATTCAAGTTGCCTTTGATATGAATAGCTTTCAAATCTTTGACGCTGAAACCGAGGAAGCCATTCGATATTTTTTTGATTCTTTCCTCCAAGCCCTGCTCTTTAAATAACGAGCAGGGTTTTAAATTAACCCTCGTTTAACTAAATTCAATCTCATGCACAATTGATAAGAAAAGGTTTTTTGCTATGAGCAATGATAATGATGTTCTGATTATTGGCGGTGGCATTATCGGAGTCTCCGCAGCCTATTTTTTGACCCAGCAAGGAATAGAAGTAACGCTGATAGAAAAAGGGGATATCTGTTCAGGCAGTTCCTATGGCAATGCTGGATTAATCCCCCCTACCCATTCAAGCCCTCTCCCCGGCCCTGGTATGTTAACGCAAGGATTTAAGTGGATGCTCAACCCCGAAAGCCCATTTTATATCAAGCCTCGCCTAGACCCAGATCTGATTCGCTGGCTATGGCATTTTCAGATGCATAGCAACAGAAAGGATCTTCATCGGGCGATTCCACTGCTTCGTGATATGCAGCGAGCCAGCCTACACTTATTTCGTGATTTGATTGAGCTGGAAGAATTAGATTGTCATTTTGAGCAGGTGGGTGGGCTAACTTTATTTAAGACTGAACGCAGTTTTGCTCAAGGACGAGATAAAGTCGAAGAGATGCAAGTTTTCGGCTTGGATATGGAACTTCTGGATGGGGATGCTGTCCGAGAATTAGAACCGATTGTCCGCCCCGATATTGTTGGGGGAATCTATTCTCAAGAGGATGCTCATCTTGACCCAGCTTTATTTGTCAAAGGCTTGGCAGAAGCAGCCAAAGTGAATGGTGCGACATTGCTCACCAACACAGAAGTCCTGGGCTTTGAAACGGTCGGGGCGCGTGTGAAAACTGTAGATACCACACAAGGCACCTTCCATCCCAAAGATGTGGTCTTGGCTACCGGAGCGTGGTCAACATCCATTGCCCAACAATTAGGAATCAAGTTCCTGATGCAGCCAGCCAAGGGATACAGCATTACGATGGAAGAGCCTGCCAAGATGCCCAAAAGGTATCTTTTTCTGGGCGAAACCAAAGTAGCAGTGACGCCAATAGGCTCAGAATTGCGCTTTGCAGGAACCTTGGAATTGACCGGGCTAGACTTGTCGATTAATCAGCGGCGCATCAATGCCATCTTGCAAGCGGGGGAAAGATATCTAAGTGGGGTTGCCTCTAGCAATACGCCAGAAATATGGAGTGGTCTGCGCCCGTGCCCTCCTGATGGATTACCCTATATTGGTCGTTCGCGCGTAATTAACAATCTAATTGTAGCGACTGGTCACGCGATGTTAGGCATTTCTATGGGACCTGTTACCGGCAAATTGGTCGCTCAACTCATACAAGAAGAAGAGCCTGAGCTTGATTTATCAGCGTTCGCGGTGGATCGCTTTGCTCGTTAGCCTAAGAAGATACTACTCATATAACTTGAGTTACAGATAGTTAGGATTCCAAAATAGAATAGACTATAGCTACCACACGATGGTCTCTCAATAGGTAGTTTCCAGTTAGATATGCCTTTATAATCACCTTTCTGTTCTTCGTGCATGAGAAATGTGATCATTGTGTGTATCCCTGCCGCAAGGGTTTATAGCTGTAAGAAAAGAAAATGTGTTCTTTTTGATTGAGTTTGAGGGGCAATTAGCAAACTGTATTTCGCTGGGTTGTGACGAACGGGCATCTATGGGCTAGGCAAAAAAGGGTAGCCCGGAGGTCGACGGTTCGAGTCCATCCCCCGCTACTAAAAGGCACTTTTACAGTGTTTTTTTGCCTTTAGACCCCATTTTTAGAGCTGGAACCCATTTCCGTCCGATCCTTGATTCGAGTCCTTTACCTCCAAAAGAATTATTCGCGTTGCTGGGAAAGATTTCCAAGTACGAAAATATGGGAGTACCTAAACTACAGGATACAAGAAGTCAATAAGATGGAAAGAATACTTTGGAAATCTTCTTTTCATAACTTGCCTTCGATTATAGCAATGCACAAACAATTGCATATTCTTTTTCAAAGCCTGCACTTGCCGAGAAAAGCATCTGGATTTACGTGCTAGACGTTTCATGTAGTGACGCATATCAGCATTCACTGCTTCAACAGAATAGGTTTCGCTTTTGTTCTTCAAGAGTTCAAAGGGAGCACCGTAATAGAGTTTGCCGTAGATAGGAAAAGCATCACTGTAATATCGCTTTGCGCCAAGAGCTTGATCCAGACAGGCTTGCATATTCTCTTGGGTGCGTTTGCCAACAATATCCCAGCTTAGAACGCACCGTGTCTCTCGATCCACGATAGTTAGGATGTAAATTCTGTTTTTTATCACCGATAAAGGTGTACATCTCATCTAGTTCAGCAATATTTAGCTTTTCGGGTCGCTCTGCTGGAGGCAATTTCTCAACATAAGCATTAATCCAGTTTGCTACACTCTGCTGGCTAACTTTTAAAATGCGACCAATAGCACGCTGGCTATTTCCTTCAACATACATACGAATAGCCAGCATACGGATTTCTGGAGGATAACCATTTAGATTTGGGATTGGTGTATAGACACGATTGCACACACCGCAGCGATGTCGCTGACTTCCCGAAAGATTGAACCCTGAGCGGTACTGCTTTACTGTTGACTGACACTTTGGACATTGCATACAACTATTCTAATTCTATTTCTTGGTTTAGGCACTCCCAAAACAGGCACTATTATGGTTTTGGGATTTGTGTGGTTTGGGAAATGATGGTGATGCTTGATATAATCGAATTATGTCTACCTCTCCTTTAGAAGTTAAATTGTTTTTATTGGGACCGCTGCAAATTGAATGTGATCGGCAGGCGGTTAAACTACCTTATCAAAAAGCTGAGGCCTTGTTGGCATTTTTAGCTATGACGGGGAGTTGGCACAGCCGTGAACGTCTGGCTACTTTTTTATGGGGAAATTCTAGAGATAAACATGCCCGCTCTAGTTTGAGAAATGCCTTGTATATACTTCGGCGTCATCTTGGAGAAAATGCCTTTGTCACAGAACGAAATTATGTTGCGATTAATAATGAGGTATTCTGGATAGATATTAAAAAATTGCAAGAGGTGATTAAAACTCCCTTTGTAGACCTAAATAAATTAAAAAACGCCCTAAACTTCTGGCGAGGTCCATTTTTAGATGGTCTTTCTTTTTATTCTTTACCACCTTTTGATGAGTGGCTTTTGCGGGAACGCCAGCAAAGTCATCTTTTTTTTCGCGATGGGTGGATGTTGCTGAGTAAGCGCCTGGTGATGAAAGGAAAAAAACAAGAGGCATTGGAAGCGGCACTCTATTTGATTAACCTTGATCCACTTTTTGAACCAGCACATCGTCATTTAATGCGTTTGCATTTGATGAACGGAGATAGGGCAAGTGTGCTTGAACAATTTGAAACCTTGCGTACTTATTTAAGAGAAGAGTTGGGCGTTGAACCGGATTTTTCCACCATTCAGCTACAAGAGAAGGCTTTACAAATAGAGTCTTCTGTATCCGCTTCTATGATTACCAAAGCTGCTATGCCTTTGACAACCTTGCCATCGAAGAGCACCTTTGTTGGACGTCAAAACGAGCTTTTGGAACTTTCAGCACAATGGGAGAAAATTCTTCCTGTCGGTCCTGCGCGGATGGTGTTGGTGACTGGAGAGCCAGGCATTGGGAAAACTAGCCTTGTATCTGCTTGGAAGCACCGCTTGGGGAATACCTTATATTTTCCTGCACGCGCTTTTGAAACAAAAGTCAATACCTCTTATGATATATGGATACAGGTGCTGCGAGCAACGCACGAGAAAATAGGATTAGAGAAGGTCGTGCTTGAAGAGATTTGGTTAACAGAGCTTTCTAGTTTGTTACCAGAGATACTTTTGGATCGCCCTGATTTGCCCCGCTCTCTTTATGATGATTCTGAACTCGCGCGGGGAAGATTGATGGAGGCAATTTATCAGTGGATTTTGGCATTAGCTCATGTACAACCCATTTGCCTTCTCATTGATGATCTCCAGTGGGTCGATCAAGCAAGTCTTAATGTTCTGGCGTATATTCTTCAGCATGGTAGCGAAATTTCTCTTTTGATATTAAGTACGCAACGCACGGTAGAAGTAGGCGAATCGTGGAATAAACATGAAGATTCTCTAAAGACAATGGGGATTTTGCATCATATTCCTTTGCCAAGATTGTCTTTTGATGAAGTGAGCACAATGATCTCTGCCTTGGGATTGCCTCTTGCTGACCCGATCTCTTTTCTACAACGCATCTATCAGGAAACAGAGGGAAACCCATTATTTGTTGTGGAAATGATACAAACACTCCACAAAATGGATTTGACCAGTGCCGACGATTGGCCCCTTCCATCAACCATTCAAGGTGTTATTCGCGCTCGATTGAGTCGCCTTTCGAAAAATACTCGTCAGGTTTTAGAGTTAGCATCTGTCATGGCACAAGATTTCACTCCTTATTTTTTTGAATCTGCCAGTGATTTTGCCCTCGAAATTATCTTAAATGCATTTGATGAAGCTCTTGAAGCTAATGTAATTGTTGAACAAGTGGGAGAGACCTATCAATTTAGTCACGACAAGATTCGCAGTGTTATATACGCAGACCTTTTGCCTGAGCGGCGGCAGTATCTTCACAAATATATTGCCCAAAGCTTAGAAAAAGAACTGCTTGATGGGAAGAATATCGAATATGAGACTGTTTCTTATCACTATGAAAGTGCAGGAGACCTTCCAGTTTCTGTAGAATATGCTTTACGTGCAGCCCGACGAGCAGTTGAATTATATGTGGATGAAGATGCTCTGACATGGTACGACCGTGCCCTAAACTTGCTTGCCCAAGTGAAGATCACCCTGCCCCCCGAAAAAGTGCGTGATCTATCCCCTTTTCAACAGGTTCAAATCTCAGACACCTTGCCTCTGGATGTTTTAGGCTTGGTCTATCGGCAACGCGGACTTATCGCTCAACGAACAGGAAATTACACACAAGCAGAAAAAGAGTTTCGCAACGCCCTCGCAAGAGCAAAGAAACGCAGTCGCGTAGATGAACAGGGCGCGGCGCATAATTTATTGAGCTTTTTAGCTTATTTACGAAGTGAATACAACCTTGTCGCTGAACATGCTCAAAAGACTTTCGATTTTGGCACCCAGGCAAATGTGAAACAGCTTCGAGCGGCGGGTCTGCGCAATCTTGGTATTGCCGCGTATAATACGCAAGATTTTGATCGCGCTCTTGCTTTATATGGAGAAGCCCTAAAGGTTTATAAAAAAGCTAATGACAGTGTTGGCATCGCAACCTGTTATAACAACACAGGCTTTGCGCTAAGAACACTGCGCCGTTATGAAGAAGCTATTGGCGCATTTCAAAAAGCTTTTTCCTATTATGAAGCCGCTGGTCAAGTGGAAGGGCAGGCTTTGATTCTTGCCAATATCGGCAGGGCTTACGCATCACAAGGAAAAGCAGAGACAGCTTTAGATTATCTTGAACGCGCCCATAAGCTCAGCAAAGAAGCCCAAACAGATTGGATCACTACAAAAATATGGCGCACTAAGGGGAGAGTCTTTTCACAGAGTAAAGATTGGGATAAAGCTTTGGGTGCCGTCTATAAAGCACAAGCCTTGGCTGAGGCTTTAGGCAGTGACGAAGATCTAGGTGCATCTTATCGTCTCTTGGGAGAAATTGCCGCGGCTTGGGAGGATAGCAACTTGGGATCACCTGAACAATATTTCAAGCAAAGCATTTTCTTGTTAGAAAAAGTGGGGGAGCAGCATGAAATGCAACGTAGCATTAATAGTTTTGAAGCGTATAAAAATAAAATAAAAACATAAAGAATCTTGGTTGATTTGTACAAAAAACACATTTTCTCACAATCTTTTGACGCATTTTTGACGCTCATAAAATATACTTGCCTTATGTTATCCCTAAATTCTTAAGTTCAAAGGAGAAGAATAATGAAACGTACACTTACTTTGATGAGTTTCGGTATCCTCATCGCCCTTTTAATTGCCTC
>JABGQT010000157.1 GCA_018648685.1 Anaerolineae bacterium | reverse complement strand
GGTGACTGTGCGACATCGACCGTTTAAGGTGTGCGTTTTCACCGTTTTACGCAAGTTCCGCCAATCATGATGATTGATCCATATTTCCAAATTTTTGGGCAATCGCAGGTAGCTGTTCCCTATACTTATGAGAATGCTGTCAAATTAGCGGGACATTCCTGTGGTGCTGTAACCGGAGCGTGGACAATTACTCGCAAAGCTCTTGAAGTGCTTTATCCCGGTGGGGAAATTCCTGTACGGGGTCAAATTCAAGTAGAAGCTCCTGGTGCCGAAGATGAGTGGTTTGTCGGTGTTTTTGGCGAAGTGATTACTTATATTACAGGCGCTGCGCCCAAAACAGGCTTCATTGGCGCAGAGTTTGGACAAACAGATGACGTTTTTATTCGCCAAAACAAAATGACTTATCCAGATGAGCCAACAGGCACAATGCCCCCAAAGATGGAGTGGATTTTCACACGCACCGACACAGGTGCAAAGGTGGGCGTTATATTCAACCTTGCTGTCATTACGCCAGTTGCAACGCCTGAACGCCAGGCAATGGGTAAGAAAATGGCAGCTGGTGAAGCTACACCAGAAGAAGCAGCCGACTACTATGAATATTGGAACCAGAGAGCGATATTTGTACTAGATAATGCAGACACCCTTGATGGATTCTTCACTGTTACTGTTTATGAAGAAGGTCCAGCGACAACAGCTTCAGCAGTTCCCCCAGCAACAGCAGATGATTTTGCATGGGATCAGGACTATATTACCGAAGTCCCGCCAATCATGATGATCGACCCATATTTCAGTATTTTTGGACAATCTCAAACTCCAGTCCCTTACTATTATGAAGAAGCGGTCAAGGTCGCTGGTCACTCATGCGGTGCAATCACAGGCGCATGGGAAATGACTCGTAAAGCCCTCGAAGCACTCTATCCTGATGGGGAAGTCCCGATGCGCGGGCAAATTTCTGTAGATGCTCCTGGTGCTGAAGACGAATGGTTTGTCGGTGTCTTTGGCGATGTGATTACCTTTGTGACTGGTGCCTCCCCCCACACGGGCTTTATTGGAGCAGAGTTCGGGAAAACGGACGATATCTTTGTCCGCCAAAATAAAATGGTCTACGATGAAGAGCCTACCGGGCAAATGCCTCCCGCTAGGGAATGGATTTTCACACGCCTTGATACGGGTGCAAAAGTAGGCGTCAAATATAATCTGATTATCATTCTTCCCATCCCAACGCCTGGACGTATTGCCATGGGCAAGAAGATGGCTGCTGGTGAAGCCACCGCAGAGGAAGCCGCTGACTATATCGAATACTGGAATGACCGAGCACAATTCACATTGGAAAATGCAGATGTGATCGATGGTTTCATCACCGTGACCATCTACGAATAACATTCTGATCTCAGCTAAGAATGCCTATAAAAAGAGACGCAACTCATAATTGCGTCTCTTTTTTGTTTCAATTTGCGTTAAAGCAAATCTTTTAAGTTACAGTTGAGATAAACTTCACAATAGAAATTTTATAGAACGTTTTTCTGTATTTTCTATGCTTTAGGAGGCATAAAATGAAAGAGACTTCACAAAAGAACCGTACTATCATGTCTTGGTTGGCAATTGTGATCGGTTTGGTAATGGCTTATATCATCCCCTTCATGGTGCAAACTTCCCTTTCGCGGGTGCTTTTTCACCTCAACGCCCATATTGAAGAGGGCTTCCCCCTTTTCTCGAGCGGGCTACCACTTTTTGATTTCTTCTATTCAGTTTGGCAAGCGATAATCTTCGCCGCTGGCGCAGCCTTGGTTATTATCTCGCAGGAAATCAAAAAAGGCACCGAATGGTCTTTCCCCCTAGCATTGAGCCTCTTTGCGTTACCTTCTATCGGCGGTTTCTTCATGTTCCTTCCGTATGTTAGCTGGGTTCCCGGCTTCCCCTTGCCAATGATCATTGCCTTTATCGGTCTGACCGGATACTGGGCTTTCATTTTCCTTCGCAAGGGAGAAAAATCTGTCAAGTGGACACAAGCTGGCGCATTAACCTTCATTGGCATGCTCGCCACCCACGCTTTCACCATTGGTATCGGCGCACAGCGCACAATGGCAACTCGCGTCACCTACCCTTTCTATCCTGATGACTGGACCTTCTGGCTCTTCCGCTGGGCTGGTGAAGCCAACTGGGTTGCCGTGATATTCCTCTTCATGTCAATTCCTCTCATCGCAATGGGTAAACGCAAAGGCTGGTGGTTCGCTGTTATCCCCTCGATCACCATTCTCATGATCAATGTCCCCACTCAATTCTTCCGTACCAAGACACTCGATTACCTTTACGGCTCATTACTTGCTATCGGCGTATTGGTTTTCATGATGGTGCCTTATTTCCAAGAACGACTGATTACAGATGAAGACCTCGTCGATCTAGAATAATTGCTTGAAAATTATCTGATCAAAGCGCAGTCTAACCACAAATCAGGGTAGGCTGCGCCTTTTATTTACCCAATATCCAGGAGATACACATGAAAAATCTAAAAGACAACCACAAACTTGGTGTCATTCTCTCTGTGGTCGGCATCCTAACTGGATTACTTGTTCTCTTTATCCTCGCCGGCATTTATCAGACCAACATCGATGGAAAAATTGCAGGAGAACGTCCTGACGAAGCTATTACTGTGCAAGTCGTTTTTGCGCTACTAAGCTGGATAGGCGTTTCAGCTGGCGCACTCTGGGTTGCCGTTCTCTACGGCTTCATCAATAAAACCAATTGGGCTTGGAGCATTGGTGCAGTCGCCGCCGCTATTCAACTCCTCTCTGGATTCTTTCCCATGATTCCCCCCGCCAGCATCGGTTTACCCATCCCCACCATTTGGGTCTTCCTGATCGCTTTCGTCCTCTGGTTTGGGATGCTTCTCATCGGTGGTGTAGACAAGAAAATCATTATCTTCGCCTTCATCAGCGGTCTAGCTTATGTACTCACCTTCATTGACGGCGTTGGCGCAATTTCCCGTTACCAGACCGAAACCAAAGGTTTTATCGCTTCGATGTATGCTATGTCGCAGATGGTCAACTGGTGGGGCGCAGTAGTTTGGGCAGTCTTCATCTACGCACTTCTTACGAAAAAAGCATGGATGGTTCCTGTTGGCGTTTTCGCAGCAGCTATGTCCATGTTTGGCGGCTTCCCTGTCGGCGTGACAGATGTGGTCAACAAAGGGCGTTTCTCTATGTTCCTCGTTGCTCCACTGATGAGCACCGGTTTGCTGATCTATATGCTCATGCCAGGCACCACGAAAATGATTGAAGATTGGCAAAATAAAGAAATAGGATAACGGGAGAATCTGTGTGAAAGTAGATAAATATAACTACCCCATCATTATCATCACAACCCTCGTGATCTGTACCGTGATCGCTCTTGCCCTCGGCTTGACACCGGCTCATTAACATTTCTCCGGTTTTTAGCATCTCCTTATCTCAGGGCGGGATAAACCCCGCCCTGAGTGGTGGAAAAATATAACTATGGCAAAAACAGAAACCAAAGAACGCGGTTCTATTACCAAAGTCCGTCGTACGATCCAGTATATGTTCCTCTTCGCCACCTACTTGCTCGGTTTACGCCACGTCATGCCCGGACGAGAGTCGACGGGTGGGGCGTTCGATGCTTTTTGCCCGATGGGCGGAATCGAAACCTTTTTCAGATATATCGCTACGGGTCAAACGCTTAAGACGACAAACTTGCTTAACTTTGCGATTCTAATTGGTGTGATCGGTGTCTCTCTCCTCGCTGGGCGTGCCTTTTGCGGGTGGATGTGTCCGATTGGCACGTTGCAAGATATGCTTGCGGGTTGGGCACGTCGCTTGAGCGGCGGAAGCAAGCCCAAAGCAAGAGGGAAGCGGAGCAAGGCGAAATTTCCGATGGAACTGCCTCCCATAGTCGACAAATGGGCGCGTTATCTTAAATACTTAGTCCTATTAATTGTTCTCATCGCTAGCGTTTGGACGGTCTATCCCCCTTTACGAGATATTTGTCCGGCCCGCGCACTTTTCAGCTTTGAATTGGGTGAACCTTTGCTTGTCAGCGTTTTGATTACCTTCATCATCACCTCGCTGCTGATTAAACGTTTCTGGTGCAAATATCTCTGCCCGCTGGGTGCTTTCTTGGCAATTACGAATAAATTTGCGCCACTGCGTGTAACAATTGATAAGAATAACTGTACAGATTGCGGTCGCTGTGAAGCGGAGTGCCCTGTAGATATTCCTGCTATCCCTGAAAATATGCGCAACCTGGAGTGTGTTCAATGTTTGGAATGCGTGGAGACCTGCGCTGTTGAAGATACAGTTGTGCTAAAACTCGGCTAATTTACAGATTTTCCCTTTTTTATTCCCAGACCATAGATAATGGTCTGGGAATTTTCTTTTCTTACATAATACTTATACTTTGTGCTGTTGACAGTTTCTAGTACAAGAGATATATTTAGTTAGTCAAACTAAATATATCTATATATCAAAAATATTCAATCACCTACAAAATAGAAAGGAAGGTTTTCATGAAAGAAAAAAGAAAAGTCGGTGCTGCAATTTCTCTTATCGGTGCAATTCTCGGTATTGTTTTGATCTATGCCAGCTTTTTACAGGTTTATGAGCCAATTATGGCTTCTGAAATGGCTGATGGGCGAGCTGGCGGCGAGATCATCTCGGATGGATTGAGCGTTTCAAAATATGTTATGCCAGTTGTAAATGATGTTGGTCTTATCGGCGGAGCGCTTTGGGCTGTTGCGGCATTCGGATTTATGAAAAAAGAAAAATGGGCTTGGTCTACTGCTATCCTCGCCAATGTGCTCAGCCTGCTGAGCTTTTTTATGCTGATTCCTGCCATGAGCCGAGGTATTTCGCCGATTTACATCTTCGTATTTATCCCGAATATCGTCGCCTTCTTCCTTCTTCTAGGCTATGTGCGCAAAGTTGATAAAAAGATCATTGCAATTAGCACGGTGGCAGGTATGGCTTATGTGATGGCTTTTATGAATGGCGTTGCTGCTACAGATCAAATGTTAGCAGGTGGTGGCGAAATGGTCTTTCTGATGGGACAACGACTTAACTGGGTTGGTTCATTAACATGGGCAAGCTTTGTCATCGCTTTACTGAACCGTAAAGAGTACACACTCCAAGTGGGCTTGGGTGCTGCTTTAGTAACATTAATAGCAGGATTACCTTTAGGCGTCGTGACATCAATGGAAGAAGCCAAGTTTTCCATGTTCTTTATGGCTCCGATCCTCTCTCTTTTGATAAAAGTTACCCTTGTTTCACCCAAGGGCAATAAAATAGTCAAGGACTGGATTGAGGGCTAGGATCCGTAAGAAAAATCCTATGTGTTTATGACATGGAATTTTTCTCAGAAAATACTTATCTAATTTCCATTGACATTTCTCAACGCAAGCGATATATTTAGTTTATCAAACTAAATATATTCAATAACAAAAAGGAGATCTATATTGGAAATCACAAAAGACACACGTGTATCTGAAATTCTTAAGGAATATGGTGATATAGCAGAAGTTATGGAAGTCTTTGGTGTAAAACGTGTTGGTGGTTATTCATTGCGCGCTTTTATTGCAAAAATGATTTCTGTCCAGACAGCCGCACGTGTTCACCGTGTCCCCCTCGACGAGTTCTTGGGTATTTTGGAAAAAGCTGTACAGAAGAAATAGGTAAGAATAAGAGGCTACTAATGGATAATAACCTTGGAGAAACAGCTCGAAGATTTCTAAAGCTGTCAGGGCGGTTGCGCCGCTTGGGCCCAGGCTCTTCGCAACCAGGCGAAGCAATAATTTCCCCTTCTCATCTGGCATTGATCGAGTACGCAGCCAGCAATCCAGGCTGTGGTATTCAAGAAATGGCTGAGGCGGTGAAACTCTCAACGCCGACGGTGAGCATTAGCGTGCGTCAACTAGAACAAAGTGGATTAATGGCACGCAAGCCTCACCCCGAGGACGGTCGCGCGGTACAGCTTTTTCTCACGCCCAAAGGTGAGGAAATCCATCAACACTCACGTAGTTTCCATCGTCAAAAATTTGAACAACTTTTGAACGGATTAACATCCGAAGAAAGAGAAATACTGGTAAGCCTGCTTGAGAAAGCTCTCAATGCAGCTGAAAACAAATCTAAGGAGAACTAAAATGTCTAAATTTTTTAACAAGTGGACCCGCATCATCCATCGCTGGTTTGCTCTACCCACGCTTATTCTTATCCCATTAGCTGTTATTGCAAAATTTTCAGGGACCGGTGAACATCTCCCCCCACAGGTTGAACAAATCCAATCTATCTTGATGCTATTGCTCGCAATCAGCGGTGGATACCTTTATCTGGTTCCCTATATCGCTAAGAAGAACCGCGCCAAACGCAAGAAAGCCAAAGTTACTGTCACACAGGGTCAATAAATAACTCTCAAGGGAGTAATAATGAAGCTCGTTGACAAGCTCGTTACAATTTCAAAGAATCCCCTTTCGCCAAAAAACGATTTTCTGGCGAAAGGGATTCCGATTCTTGTTTTCTTTTTTCTCTTTCCAGTACTCTTTTTTATTATTCCTAACTTTGTGCTAGATACATGGCTTAACTTGCCTGTGCTTTTCTCTAGCACGACGAGAATTCTTTTAGGCAGTATTTTAATTTTTCAGGGTATTTATTTCTTGCTCTGGACACTCAAAGCCCAAAAAGATATCGGAAAAGGAACGCCGATGCCGTTAATGGCAACGCAAAAATTAGTCATTCAAGAACCCTACTCGTTTACCCGTAATCCACTTGCGTTTGGGCTAATAAATTTCTATTTTGGCGTCAGTATTGCTATTGGCTCGATCAGTTCACTAGTAATTATTCTGTTCTTCTCCACGGTAATTCTGGTTTATATCAAGTTTATTGAAGAGAAAGAGCTAGCACAAAGATATGGGGAAGAGTATATAGCCTATAAAAGAATTACACCTTTTCTTTTACCTCGAGGGAATAAAAAATGAAACGAATAAAAACGGCGTCTATTTTGGCTTTTGTTATCGGCGCGATGGCGATTTTGGTTGGCGCGCGAGTTGCCATTCTTAACAAAGGAATGCCCTATTATGTTCTTCAGGGACTTCCTGCTTACAATCTGATATTGGGTGTGCTCAGCGTATTCCCGGTCACCTTTTTGATTTGGAAGAAGTCTCAATCTGCTATCCCCGCTTCCATCGCAATATTAGCTAGTCACAGCATCGTTTTGCTGATCTTAATCGTTGCCTACTTGGGCACAGTCTCTGTCTTCAGCCTCGGAGCTATGATCTTCAGAATAATTATTTGGAGCATCATTTTAAGATTATTGTTTCTTCATAAGAAAGAAAATTCTCTAGAAAATAAAGGAAGAACCTTATGATCCCCTATCTAATCATGACCTTTTTATACTTTGTCGTCGCTATCGTGGCTTCATTGGCAGCATCATTCTCACTCTGGAATATACTGGGCTGGATTCATGGCACAGTGTGGTTGCGTGTCCATTTCGTCACGCTGGGCATAGCTACACAACTTCTTTTTGGCGCAATGCCCATCCTAACAGCCAAAGCACATAATCTACCGCGCCCCAAAATACGTTGGGATATTTGGTTATTGCTCAATGTAGGCATTGCCTTGCTGCTAATCGGTATTCCAACGACGAATAAGATTCCGATCATCACTGGCGGAACATTGATCTTCACAGCGACAACATTATTACTTATCCAATTAGCTGGTATTCGCGTAGAATCAGAAGAAACTTTGGAAGTCAAAGAAGGACGAAAGTTTTACATCGCAGGTCTCTTCTATTTCTTGATAGGCATTCTCGTGGGGACGGGGATGTTCCCAGACTGGGCAGAAGCACTCGGCATTGTCGGCGATATTGGGGAAGTACATATTCATGCCAATAATTGGGGCTTTATGTCGCTGGTTTTTATCGGTTTCTTTGTAGATTTATACCCAAAATGGGCGAAACGTCCCTTATCTAACCCCAAAGCCATCACCCCTATTTTCTGGATGATGACTGTCGGCGCGATGGGACTCGTCCTCAGCCCGTGGTTTGCCAGCAAGACCCTTGCTGCAATCGGTGCCTTTTTGCACACTTATGCGAATATCTGGTTGCTTGTTATCGCCATCAAACCATTGCGCGGCGATAAACCCGCCTGGACAGCCGGCATGGCTCAAATGTTGGTCTCTTATTTTTGGCTATTTGCCCCTCTGTCTATGGCTCCCTTTATCATCTTTGGCATCGAAGGCGTAATGCCTGCCAAATTGCTGGAAGCGACAACACCGCAAGCGTTGATATATGGCTGGTTGCTGCAATTTGGGTACGCGATCGTACCTTATTTTTTCCAACGCTTCTTTATTAACGAAGAAGAAGCTGAATTAGGCGGTACTTGGCTTAGTTTTTGGCTGGTGAATTTGGGAGCAATTTTCTTATGGCTCAGTATTTTCATCGCGCCTATACGCGGTTTACTGCATGGTGGTGCTTATATGCTGTGGATGGCTTCATTTATTCCGGTTCTAATTGATTTATGGAAGAAAACAAAAACAGGGATGGCGAAGGCAGAAAGCGCTATTTCCCACGCAGAATAAGTAGAAGCAAAGAGCAAGCCGCACAAACGTGGACGTGTGCTTGGGTATTGATACCAAACACCATCTACACATCAAAAGCAGATTTGGGAATACTCCCGAATCTGCTTTTTTTTCGCAACCATCTCTCTCATTTTAGGTTAATATGTATGTGACCTACATCACAGACAAAAAAGAAGAAACTTGTAATAATATATAGTATCAATATTGCTATAACGGCTTAGAAGCCGATTTATTCACTTTGAGATAAGGAGAATGTGTATTATGAACGGCCCAAATATACTTGATATTATTCTTTTGCTTGCAACTGGTGTAACAGCAGCCTATATGGTCTGGCGTATCTGGACACGCTATAGCTGGGAAAAGAAAATCTATGCTCTATATTACCTTGCGGATTCCGGTGAAATCATCCACTGATTCCGGTTTATGTCGTCCACTTTAG
>JABGQT010000088.1 GCA_018648685.1 Anaerolineae bacterium | reverse complement strand
GTGCATGTACAGCTTGGCAAACAAGCCTGGATGGGAATCGCAGCCAGTTTGGGACAAACGGCTTTCGCGACGATAAGGAATCCTTTCAGCTTGCTACACCGCCTCGATGATCTAGCCCAAGACATACAGAATCTGCAACTCGACGACGATGTTTGGGAAGTGATCGCCAAAGCCGCCCGTGCCGCAGGGGCATCACACAAGATCTCAGAGAAGCTGGAAAGAACAACCTGCGAGCATTGCCGCACAGCTAATCTCGTTGGCGATGCGAGTTGTATCGCGTGTGGCGCTCCTCTGGGCGATCAACAACCGGAAACCTGCTTGAATTGTGGTTATGTAATTACCGGAAATGAGCAGAATTGCCCAAATTGCAAGAAAGCGCTCTAAAAACTTCCCCCCTTTCCTAATAGGAGTAAGCTAATGAATATCTACGATTACGCAATTCAGATGGAAAAAGATGGCGAAGCTTATTATCGTGAACTTGGGCAAAAATCCGATCACGAGGGTCTTCAAATTATTTTCACTTTGCTAGCAGATGAAGAAGTAAGCCATTACACCATTCTACAGGAAATGAGGGATGCTAACCCTGAGGCAACTTTGAGTGAAAAAGAAAAAGACCTTCTCGATAGTGCAAAAAATATTTTTGCTGAAATGCAAGAAAAAATGGACAAGATAAATTTTAATTTACCTCAGGTCGATTTTTATCGTAAAGCACTAGATACGGAAGAAAAAAGTATTGAATACTATCTTGAGATGAGCGAAAAAGTGGAAAGTGATGAGCATAAAGCCATATTCCAGAAATTAGCCGCCGAAGAGAAAAAGCACAAATTCCTGATGGAATATTTGGTTGACTTCATTTCACGCCCAGTAATTTGGCTCGAAGATGCCGAGTTCAATCATCTCGGCGAATACTAGACCCAGTCTATAAATTCTAAAAATGCGCTGAAATTTTCAGCGCATTTTTTACAAGAGATCTTTCAAAATTCCTGCCACCACCACCGCCATATCGGCGCAACTCACCCCATCTTCATCACACCAGATCGCAGAAAGAACCGCCTGAGAAAATCCCCAGCCAATCACACGCTGGCGATCAAAACCCAAGTGATCGACAACCATGTCCACACGACTCTGCATCAGCGCACGTGGATTTTCTTTTTCCAGTAAAGCTGGCAAGGGGTTTCGCAAAAAGGCTCCAACTTCATAACAGGGTTCTCCCAAAACACCTTTGGGGTCAATGGCTAAATAAGATCGTTGCTCCGTAGAAAACACGTTATCATGATGCAGATCACCATGCAAAAGAACGGGGTCATCGCTGGAGGCCAATAGGTCAAAAAAACATTTTCAGCTTTGTCTACCAAAACCGCATCCAATTTCCCCGTTCTGCCATCATAACGCTCTCGCAAACGAGAAAAAGCCTTTCCCCAATCGTCCACACTTTTAAAAGGATAATCACCGAGATATGGTCTCCATAGCTTAGGCATCACTTCCAGAAAATGGAGCGTCGCCTGCTCGTCTTCTATCTCCCAGAGCGTTTCGCCGGGAAAAATCCGCTCCAGCAACATGGCACAGTTTTCTTCATCCGCATCTATTAAACGCACCATACCTCGCCCATCAAAATGACGCAAGGCAGCGATTTCCGAACGCGATTCATCATTCGGAAAACCGATCTTGAGTACAGCCCAACTTCCATCTGCGCGGCGAACGGGAGCGACATAATTATAGGAAAGATTTTTAAAAGGGGCTTCCAGAGTCAAATCCCAACGTTTTTCATACCGTGATAGCAGCGCAGGCAACGCATCCAGCCATTTTTGCCCGGCTTCACCATAGAGAGCCAAAATCCTTTCAGAAAAATTACGCATATACTTCAGGATTATAGCAATGTGGCAACTTCTCCCCCGCCAAGCCTGCCAGCAAATTCTCACAGGCAATCTCTGCCATTCGTCGACGCGCACCATGAGTCGCAGAACCAATATGCGGCACGATCAGACAATTCTTCAAACTGTAGAGCGGGCTGCTCGCAGGCAAAGGCTCAGGGTCGGTCACATCGAGCGCGGCGTAGGCTATCCAGCCTTCTTTTAGAGCATGTAAAAGTGCGTCACACTCCACTACGGGACCGCGCGCCGCATTGACTAAAATTGCCGTTTTTTTCATCATTTTCAATTCAAATTCGCCAATTAACCCGCGTGTGGATTCATTCAGCGGGCAATGCAAAGAGACAAAATCACTCGTTCGCAATAATTCTTCGAGAGAAAGATGTACCGCATCGCTCTCGATTTTGGCTGGGTTCGAATACGCCAAACGGATGCCAAATCCGCGCGCTCGTTCCGCAACCGCCTGCCCGATCTTCCCCATCCCAACGATCCCCAGTTGTGCCCCGCGCAGATCTGCCCCCAACCACCCTGTCGGTGACCAGGTTCCCCAACGTCCTTCTTTTGCATCTTGCGCCGATTCTGGCAAACGGCGTGCTGCAGAAAGTAAAATCGCCATCGTGAGATCAGCGGTAGCATCGGTAAGCACATTGGGCGTATGCCCCAATGGAATGCCACGTTGTGTGCAGGCCGCTACATCCACATTATCTACGCCAACAGCCATATTGCTGACCACGCGCAACTGCGGCGCACGAGAAAGAAGACTCTCATCAATTTTTGCAGTGAGCAGGCTCAAAATCCCTGTTGCTTTGGGCAGATATGGCTCCAGTTTTGGGGAAAAACCGGCAAAGCCTTCTTCGCCAACTTCCAAATGGACTTTGCCTTCAAGGGCAGTGATCCACGTTTTTGGGAGAGGATGTGTGAGTAGTACGAGAGGTTTTGACATCATTTTTTCCTAGAGAGAGAAATTAAGGATACCTCCCCAACCAAGAGGAGATAGACCACAAAAAAGTTGGTTAATGGGCACTTTGCTCATTAACCCGCAGCAAGTTGAAATCACGCGCGAACCGCTTCCTCTTCTTTATTTATAATCTTAGGTAATCATTCTGCTATATCGTTGCATAATAGCATATTTTCCCCAAAAGGTCAGACTTGCTTTAAAAGGTAGTAAATTCTATAATTGAGAAAAATTATGAAGGGCGAATTTATGAATCTTACTTTAGATCAACTAGAAGAAAAACTGCAAACCCTCATTGAAGGACACTTGTTTAAATACTTACCAAACAAGGTTTCGCAAGAGTTAGCTGCGGCAATGCGAAACAACTTGAAGGGGAAGATTGCCCCTCATATCTACACCCTCACCACGCACCCTGATATAATTATGAAGTGGCAGGGAGATTTAGATTTGATTGATAATTTTAAGCAAACGCTTAAAAGAGTTGCTGCTGAAGCTAAATTGGAATTTGACGCTCCGCTCTCCTTTTCACTTGCTGCTGACCCCAAGCTTGCTAGTGACGAGATAAAAATTCTTGTTCCTCAACAGGTAGAAACGATTGCCGAGACAAGAGATATGGAATCACAAAAAACGGAAAAGACTGAGAACATACCAAGCAATGCTTTTTTGATTATCCACGGAACAAAGGTTTTCCCGCTTAGTAAATCGGTTGTAGATATTGGGCGACGTATGGAAAACGATTTGGTGATTGATGATCCGCGTGTTTCGCGTGATCATGCCCAATTACGCGTAAAAAATGGACGCTTTGTTATTTTCGACTTAAATTCTACAGGTGGGACTTATGTTAACAGCCAACGCTCGCATCAGTCTGTCCTATATCCTGGAGATGTGATTTCCTTAGCCGGTGTTCCGCTCATTTATGGGCAAGATAACCCGCCACATCGTACAGATCTTAAAGTAACTTCTCCCCTAGGCTCGTCCGCTTCATCGGACAGACAAACCGCTAATTTCCGAGACACAGCACAATTAGAAGATAAGCCCGAAGAATGAGCGCACCCTTTTTGCTGATCTTGCGGCTCGGCATGACTCTCAGCCTGTATATTTTTATGGGCTGGGCGTTTTTGCTTTTATGGCGCAATTTCAAGACCGAAAGTGAATTACTAACCTCCCGTAAAACACCTCCTTTAACTCTTTCGTATACTGACCTTGAGAAAAAGCGAAAGATAAAACACTTTAGAACACCTGAGATCACACTCGGGCGTGACCCACACAGTGAGATTTATCTTGAAAACGAAACTGTCTCTGCTCATCATGCCCGCTTAAGTTATCACCATGGACAATGGTGGCTCGAAGATTTGAGCTCAAAGAACGGGACAATGCTAAATGGTGAGCGTGTAGAAACCCCAACGATTGTGCTCGGAAATGATGAAATCCAATGCGGAAAAATACCGCTCACCGTACATTTAGCAATGGCCGATCTGTCACCGAACACACAAGAGATATAGTTTTTTCACACTGAAGAATACAGAAAAATTTGGAGAACGCTATGACCACAAAGATCTCACTCGCCATTATCGGCGGCTCTGGCTTATATGCCATGCCGGGACTTGAAAATACTGAAGAACTCAGTATTTCAACACCCTTTGGTGAGCCGAGTGCGCCCATTATCACAGGGACTTTGGAAGGTCAGTCTATTGCATTTCTGGCACGACATGGAATTGGGCATCATCTCAACCCCAGCGAAGTAAATTATCGGGCAAATATCTATGCTTTGAAATCTATTGGCGTGGAGAAGATCGTTAGCGTAAATGCCTGCGGTTCTTTGCGAGAGGATTACGCCCCGGGGGATATTGTCATCCCCGACCAACTTTTTGATATGACCAAAGACCGCAAACGAACTTTCTTCGAGAGCGGATTAGTCTCCCATATTAGTGTAGCGGATCCTTTCTGCCCCGATCTTTCCAGGAAAATTCTGGCATCCGTTCAGAAAACGGGAGCCACAGTTCATGAGGGCGGCTCCTTTATCACCATCGAGGGACCGCGCTTTTCGACGCGTGCCGAGTCTAATATCTTTCGTTCGTGGGGCATGTCCATTATCGGGATGACAACCTCTCCCGAAGCTTTCCTTGCCCGCGAAGCTGAAATCTGCTACGGCGTGATGGGGCATGTAACCGATTATGATGTTTGGCATCGCAGTGAAGAACCCGTGACTGTGGAAATGGTCATTAAAACATTGATGAAAAATACCGAAATTGCACAAGAGGCGATCTGCAATTTGGCGCGGAGTTTTACTTCCTCACGAGATTGCGACTGTGAAAACGCCCTCGCTGATGCACTCATTACCCAACCGCGCGTTGTCCCCTCTGAGACAAGGGAACGTTTGGATTTATTGGTAAAGAAATATTTGAAGTAATGCGTATTGCGTAATACTATATGACATCATCAAAATTGCCTGAAATCAAACCAAAGAAAAAAACAGGGACTGAAAAATTTCACAATAATGGCACATCCCTACCCTTTAACCTTCTTTCTTTTTGGCAATGGTCATCATCAGATTTGTTAAGCAATTCACTACGAGGAATACTGGCTGAGTTTATTGTTGCATCAGCAATTAGTAACATAGATAGCATCAGAAAAGAATGGGATGCTTATGATCTTGAGATGCCCGAAGGAAATAAAATCGAAGTGAAGTCAGCTTCCTATATTCAAAGCTGGTCTCAAAAAAAACTATCACAAATCCAATTCAACATTCGCCCTACACAAAGATGGGATTCAATATCAGGTACTTATTCAACGAAAAGGATCAGACAGGCAGAAATTTATGTTTTTTGTATCCTTACACACACAGACAAAGACTCGATTGACCCTCTCAACCTTCAACAATGGGATTTTTACATCATAGAGACAGAAACCCTAAACCAAGCAGTTGCTGAACAAAAAACTATCACGCTATCAAAGCTCTTAAAACTTAATCCCCTCAAAGTGAAATATCAAGATATAGCCCTAACAATCACAGAAACTTTAAGCAACTCCTCACAGACATAAACGCGCCGCATTACACACAAAGTAAAAAAAACACTCGGTCATCTATTCGCCCCATCCGTGTTAAAAAATCTACCTAAACCTAAATCTGTGAACTCTTTCCCAAAACGAGACAATTATTTTGCATTCTAAATTCAAAATCCTGAATTCCTACGCCGCTCTTTTTCTCGGCTTATACAGTCTCATTCTGAGTCTCTCCCCTGCCTTGCGTGCCCGCAGTTGGGATGTGGATTATCGCTACGCGCATTGGCTCGGGTTTTTCACCTGGCTATTCCTAAATTGGCTCGCAGAAAAACACCTCGACACAAAACTCCCCGATAGAGACCCCTATCTCTTCCCGCTCGCTTCTCTCTTTAGCGGTTGGGGGCTGCTGACCATCTGGCGGCTGCTCCCAAATTTTGGCTTACGCCAAAGCCTCTGGCTCGCCCTCAGCGTTGCGGTCATGCTTCTTGCCCTGCGCTGGCGCGACATCCTCCCCACCCTGCGCCGCTATAAATATATCCTCCTCAGCAGTGGATTACTTTTAACTGCCCTGACTCTCGTTTTTGGCGCAAATCCCCTCAATATAGAACCCCGTCTCTGGCTTAATTTTGGTGGCATCTACCTGCAACCCTCTGAGTTGCTGAAACTGCTCCTTGTCATCTACCTTTCTGCCTATCTCGCCGATCGCGTTCCCCTCCGCGACAAAATATTCCCGCTCATTTTCCCCACCCTCTTCCTCGGCGGGATTGCCCTGCTCCTGCTCATCGTCCAACGTGACCTCGGCACCGCATCCATCCTCGTCATGCTTTTCGCCAGCATCCTCTACATTGCGACGGGGAGAAAACGCGTCTTGCTCGGCAATGCAATTATTTTGCTTACCATCGCCTTCTTTGGCTATTACTTTAGTCCAACCATCCAAACACGTCTCGCCATCTGGTTCTCTCCCTGGGATGATCCCAGCGGATTTGGCTATCAGATTATCCAATCGTTAATGGCAATCGCTAACGGCGGTTTATGGGGACGCGGCGCGGGGATCGGCTCTCCCCTCTTCGTGCCTGTTGCCCATTCCGATTTTATTTTTACAGCCATAGCGGAAGAAACGGGACTGACCGGGACATTAGGCTTGCTCACGCTTTTTGGCATTTTCCTTTCCCGTGGCATGGTCATTGCACTCCGTGCCCCTAATCGTTTTCAGCGTATTCTTGCCTCTGGTCTAACGGCCTATCTTGGCATCCAATCGTTGCTCATCATCGGCGGGAATTTGCGCCTGCTGCCGCTAACGGGCGTAACACTTCCTTTTATCTCTTACGGCGGTTCTTCGCTGCTCACCTCTTATCTTGCTTTATTACTTCTATTGAAGATCAGCGATGAAAGCGAAGGGGTCACGCCCCCGCCCTTCCTTTGGTCAACACAACCTTATCATTTTTTAAGCGCAATGCTCCTGTTGGGGTTAATCACTTCTGCTCTCATTAACGGCTGGTGGGCAGTCGTGCGCGGACCCGATCTATTAACTCGTTCCGATAATCCCCGCCGTGCCCAAGCCGATTTTTATGTGCCGCGCGGCAGTATTCTGGATAGAAATAATGCTGAGATAAATATCACTACAGGAGAATCGGGGAATTATATCCGTGAATATCTTTACCCCGAACTTTCTTCCGTCGTTGGTTATACGAATTCCGTCTATGGGCAGGCAGGCATTGAAGCTTCTCTCGATGATTATCTGCGCGGCTTGGATGGAAACCCAGCCACGCTTGTTTGGTGGCATCACCTTCTTTACGGGCAGCCGCCGAATGGTCTGGATTTGCGTTTGAGCCTCGATATTGATCTTCAGGAAAATGTTGACGACCTCCTCAGCAAGCATAAGGGTGCGCTCGTCCTCATCAATGCTGAAAGCGGGGAGATTCTGGTGATGGCTTCCCATCCTACATTTAACGCGACCAAGTTCGACGCATCTCTCCTAAGCGATGAAGATTCCCCTCTCCTGAACCGCGCTACGCAAGGGAGTTATCCTTTACACCAAACTTTGGATACTCTTTTTGATGCGCCGCCTATTGAGATTCGTCTGCCCCATGCCGAAGCAGCGGAGGGATTTGCCAGCCCCTTACAAATGGCGATGGTGGCGGCAGCTCTGAGCAACGAAGGAATTGCCCCAGCACCGCGTCTGGCTCTTGCTGTGAACACCTCCCAAAGCGGATGGGTGATATTGCCTGCACTGGGCGAGTCTGCAACCCTTTTTAGTGCAGCAGAAGCAAAACAACTGATCACTACTTTTTCTGGTGACGAGGAAGCCTTTTGGCAGATCATATCTATGCAAGAAGACGAGGAAAATCTGACCTGGCTCCTTGCTGGCACGCCCTCCAATTGGAGCGGAACACCATTAGCGTTGGCTATTCTTCTCGAAGAAAATAATCCTGTGTTGGCAGAGGAGATTGCACGAGCATTATTGAGCAGCGCACCATAGTCAATGAAAATACGCCTCTATTCCCCTGCTGATTTCGATACGGTGACCAAGCTCTGGCGAAGCGCTCGTGAAATTGCATTCCCTGAATTTCAGCGTACAAAGGGATACTCATTTGAAGAGGATTGTGCTTATTTCAAAAATATGCTGCTAAAAGAAAATGATGTCTATGTCACAGAACTAGATGGGATAGCCGTCGCTTTTATGGCCATTAAAGGAGATTTTATTGACCAGCTCTATATTTCTCCCGACCATCAACGCAAAGGGATTGGTACAGCGTTGATCGCACATGCCAGAATTCTTTCCCCTGAAAAACTCTGGCTCTATACCTTTCAATCGAATCTTAACGGGCGCGCCTTCTACGAGAGAAATGGATTTATCGCAACCAAATTTGGCATCAGCCCCCCACCCGAATCTGAACCCGACATCTTATTTGAGTGGAAAGCAAAAAGTGAATGATCCCTGCCAAAAAAAGAGCAAAGCCATCGAAACAGCTTTGCTCTTTTTTTCTACTTTGCTAAGAACTATTTAGTGGTTGCAATCGCCACCATGAGAATGCCCGCCACAAGCATCTTTTTGAGTTAGCTCAATGATCTGGTCATTTTCAAATAAACCGATATTTTCCTGAACAGTGTTTTTGGCAGCAGAATAAACCTTGATGTTCATCGCGTTTAATTTATTGATCGCGCCTCTGCCAATTCCGCCAACGATGATCGCGTCTACCATTTTGCCATCCAAGGCTTTGACCGGGTTACATTGACCGTGCTCATGACCCAGATCTTGATTATTGATCGTGCCAACTTTTCTTGTTTCGGTATCGAAAAGAACAAAAGTTGGGGCAGAGCCAAAATGGCCGTAGACTTTGCTTTCTAAACCTTTGTCTGCTTCAACTGCGTAAAACGGTGAAAACGCACACCTTAAACGGTTGATGTCGCACAGTCA
>JABGQT010000108.1 GCA_018648685.1 Anaerolineae bacterium | reverse complement strand
TAAGGCACGGGTCTGCAAAACCCTGATCACGGGTTCGAGTCCCGTCGTCGCCTCTAAGAAAGAAGTAAAAGATGAGCTTTTGCTCATCTTTTTTTCTTTAAGGTTGGCTTGGAAATTTTGTATGCACCAGTAGTATTTTTTGAAATAGAAATGCCCGCGAATACAAGGTACAATAAACGAAAATTCGACAAATTGTATTGGCAACGAAAAAATAGAAAAAAAGATGAGCGCAAAAAGCGGTGCAAAAAAACAGCAAGAAAATAATTATTATCGCTTACTAGCAAAGAGTTCCCGCGATATTATTATGACCCAAGATGTTCTAGGAAAGATCATCTATGTCAACCCTGCCTGGACAGAAATTACCGGCTATAGCGCAGAAGAGACTGAAGGGAAAAGAGTTGTTGATTTTATATCGCCTGAGTATATTAAAGGGCTAGAAGAACGTCATATTGAAAGAAAAGCGGGGTCAAAGGAAGTTTATTCCTATGAAACAGAGATCAAAAACAAAGATGGTGGCAAAACCCCATTAGAAGTTCGCTCCACACCTGTGGTCTCCGGAGATGGGAAGTTTGAAGAAATTCTACTCATCGGTCGCGATCTAAGGGCAAGAAAAGCAGCAAAACAAGTGTTGGTCGAAAGCGAAGTCAGCTATAGTGATTTATTTAATAGCATAGAAGATGCTATCTATATTCAAGATGAAGATGGCTGTTTTCTTGATGTAAATGAGGGGGCAGTAAAGCTATACGGAATTCCCAGAGAAGATTTTCTTGGTAAAACCCCTGATTTTCTTGCTGCTCCAGGAAAAAACGATCTAGAAGATATTGCAACAAAAATTGAAAAAGCTTATAACGGAGAAGCACAGGAGTTCGAGTTTTGGGGCAAGAGAAAGAATGGTGAAATTTTCCCTAAGGAAGTACGTATTTACAAAGGAAATCATTTCGGAAAAGATGTAATTATTGCAATTGCCAGAGAAATTACGCAGCGAAAAAATACAGAGGCAGCCCTTCAAAATCAACTCAACGAATTAAATATCTTACAAGCAACATCTTTTACAAGTTCACAGGCATCAAACCAAAAAGATCTTTTACGTCAAATAACAAATATCATTGGGAATACTCTCTACGCTGACAATTACGGTATTCTTTTGTTAGATCACGAGAAGGGAAATTTACACCCCCACCCATCTTATCAAGGGGTTTCTGCTGAAGAAGTATTTAAACCCATTCATGTTTCAAAAGGGATTACAGGAAAAGTAGCCTCAACAGGAAAAGCTCTTCGCGTAAATGATATTAACAATTCAGAAGATTATGTGCCATTTACTTCTTTGGCGCGCTCCGAATTATGTATTCCGATAAAAAGCGGCGAGGAAGTCATTGGTGTGATCAATGCTGAAAGTGCGAAAAAAGATTTTTTCACACCAGACAACGAACGCTTGCTAACGATTATCGCAGGCCAAATATCAACGGCGATTGAAAAAATTCGTCTCCTTGAAACGGAACAAAAACGACGTCAGGTTGCTGAAAAACTACAAGAATCTGCGGCAATTTTAACCACCACACTAAGTCAAGAGGAAGCCATTAACTTAATTCTTGAAGAACTAGTAGAAGTGGTTTCCTTTGATAGTGCTTCTATACAATTACTAAGAGATGGGTATTTAGAAATTGTTGGAGGGCGTGGAGACTTAGTGCTTGAAACAGAAAAAGATAGAACTTTCCCTTTTCCTGCAGATAATCCCAATACAATAGTTATTCAAAGCAAGGCTCCACTAATTTTAAAAAATGCCCCACAAGCTTATGAAGTATTTAAAGAAATGCCCTCGATACAGTCATGGTTAGGGATTCCTCTTATTGTCCAAGATACGCCAATTGGTATTCTTACACTGGATAGCGGAAAGCTTGAGCATTTCACAGAAGAAGATGCTCAACTTGTAACATCATTTGCCAACCATGCAGCAATTGCTATTCAAAATGCAAGTCTCTTCAAGGCTGAAAAGAAGCGCCGTGAAGAAGCTGAAATATTAAAAGAAACAGCACTTGCTGTAACGGCATCGTTGAATCTTAAAGAAGCGGTAAAGCGAATTTTAGAGCAGTTATCATTCGTTTTACCATACGATAGTGCCAGTGTTCAAATTCTAGAAGGTAATGAGTTAAGAATTTTTGGAGGGCGAGGCTGGCAGAATTCTGATGAGATCGAGAATCTACACTTTTCTCTTGACGGAAGCAACCCCAACACACGTGTGATCCAAGAAAAGCACACTTATATTCTAAATGATGCACAAGCGGAACACGCGCCTTTCCGCTCGCATCCCCATAATCACATCCACTCCTGGATGGGTGTTCCGTTAATTGTTCGCGACAAAACTGTCGGGATGTTAGCTGTCGATAGCAGACAAAAGAATTATTTTACTGAAGAAAGCGCAACAATAGCTCAATCATTTGCTTATCAGGCCGCAATTGCCGTTGAAAACGCACGCCTTTTTGATGCTGAACAAAAGAGGCGGCAAGAGGCAGAAACCCTGCGCCAATCTGCGCACACAATCTCTTCTTCGCTTAACTTAGAAGAAGTACTTAATACAATCCTTGCATCTATAAAAAGGGCGATCTCTTATGACAGTGCCGCTATTATGCTCCTGGAGGGAGACAAGGTCACAATAACAGGTGGATATGGTCTGCCAAATTTAGAAAGCCAAGTGGGAAAGTCCTTTCCCACAAAGGACCCTCTTTTAGAAAAAATAGTAGAAAGCTCGCATCCGCTTATCATTGCAGATGTGCAAAAAAAACCTTATTTTAAGAGCTGGGCAGAAACAGACTATGTACGCGGCTGGATGGGGGTTCCTTTAATTGTAAGAAGCAAGGTCATTGGCTATATCACTCTGGATAGCCGCCAAGCTGATATATATACAAGCAAAGATGCCGATCTAGCTCAGACTTTTGCCCACCAGGCTGCATCAGCCATTGAAAATGCACGCCTGTATGAAGATGCTATAAAAGCAACTGAACGGCACACCATTTTGCATCGCTTAAGCCAAGATATTTTGCGCGATATACAGTCCCCTGAAAAAACTTATCAAGCAGTCTATCATACTGCAAAAGAGCTGATGCCTTGTGATGCATTTGTCATCTCTCTAAGGGATGAAGAAAAAGATTATGATGATGCAATTTTCCTGATTGATCGAGGTAAACGATATAGTGCAAAAAAAATCCCTAGAAAAAGCAGCCTAATTTCTCTTGCAGAAAAAAGAAAAAGTTCCTTTATTTCTCAAGACTTATCTAATGAAAGTCCGCAAGTTCAAGAAAATCGCTTTGGCTCAAAAGAAAATGTGCGCTCACGCCTTGTTTCTCCGATGTATGTAGGAGAGAAATTAGTTGGTGTGCTTTCAGCGCAAGATTACGCACCCAATATCTATGGTGAAGAGGAGAAGGTTTTACTCGAAATGCTCGCATCACATGCTGCCGCAGCCATAGAAAATGCACGTCTCTTTTATGAAACCGGGCAACGGGGCAAAGAGTTCGCAGAACTTTATAGAATTACACAAGATCTTGTTGCTCCGCAAGAAATGGAGACCCTTTTAGCAACCACACTTGAACGCGCCGTTCTGCTTTTAGGCGTGTCTTGTGGCGATATTTACTTGTATGACAGCAATACAGAAGAACTTAGCGTTGCTGTTGATTATGGGCTGCCTGAAGAGTACAAGGATAAGATAAAAAATATGCGCCTTGCAAAAGGCGAGGGGATGGCTGGACTTATCGCAGAAACACTCAAGCCCATTCGTGTTGATGATTATCAGGTCTGGCAAGGGAAGTCTAAGAAATATGGAGATATCCCCTTTACTTCCGTTATGGAAGTCCCTATGCTCTATGCAGGCAATTTGATTGGCGTATTAGCGTTTTATGAAATATACCCAAATACGCGTTATTTCACAGAAGCTGATGAGCGGATCATGAGTCTCTTTGCCACACAAGTTGCCGGTGCTGTTCACAGTGTCAGACAATTTGAGCAAATTAACAATCGTCTTGCAGAGCTGGAAGCAGTGAACCGAACATCCACAGCACTAAGAAGCGCTGAAACGCCCGAAGAAATGTTCCCTATCATATTAGAAGAGATCAAAGGCTCTCTTAATATAGAGGTGTGCGCCCTTTGGGTAAGTGATCCAAACAGAAAAGAAGTCTATCGTGCTGCCTCTAGCGGTTGGGTTAAGGATACACAGCCAAATCGCCAAGACAATGATATTGGGCTCATAGGGCATATCTACCAAAGTGGCGAAAGTCATATTTCTCCGAATTTAAGTACAGACCCTTATATCCGACTTGACAAAGGGCATGAATTTCCTGATGGCTGGACGGGAGCATGGGTCCCTATTCGCTCTACAGAAGGCATAATTGGCGCAATTGCAGTAATGGATGAAATGCCAAGAGAGTTTAAAAAAGAAGATATTCATCTTCTCACCACAATCACTGAAATAGCAGGCAATGCTATTCAGCGCGCCCGCCTTCACGAACGAACAGAGAAACAGGTACAGCGTCTAACAACCTTGCGCAATATCGACTCAGCTATCAGTTCCAATGTGAATCTGTCCATAACACTTAAAATTTTAATTGACCACACTATTGCTCAATTAGGCGTAGATGCTGCAAATATCCTACTCACCACGCCAATCAACGAGAACTTAAAATATTTCGTTGGGAACGGTTTCGAAACCCAGCTTTTTACCAACACCAACTTAAAAAAAGACGAGGGTCTACCTGGCAAAGCTACCAAAAGCCGCGTAATACAATCCGTAGGAATTCCTTGCAAAGAAAAGCAATGTCTAAGAAAAGAATGGTTTGAAAAAGAAAACTTCCTTAAGTATTATTGTGTGCCTCTAATAGCAAAAGGAAAAACACTCGGGGTTCTAGAAGTGTTCCATCGTAAAAATATCAGCCCGCAGCAAGAGTGGAAGGATTTCCTGCAAGCACTAGCAGGGCAAGCAGCAATCGCAGTTGACAACAACTATCTTTTTGAAGACCTCAAAGATAGCAACGAAGAACTGGGTCGTGCCTATGACACAACCCTTGAAGGCTGGGGAAAAGCTCTCGAACTACGCGATAAAGAAACACAGGGTCACACGCTAAACGTGACAGATCTCACCCTACAACTTGCGCGCAAGCTAGGCGTCTCCGAAAACAACCTTATTCACGTCTACCGTGGCGCACTACTTCATGACATCGGAAAGATGGGCATCCCAGATCATATTTTACGCAAACCAGGCCCCCTGAGCAAAGATGAATGGGCGATCATGCGTCAACACCCAAGCTTTGCCCATCAAATGCTATCTTCCATTCCATATCTCCGTCCTGCGCTTGATATCCCTTACTCCCATCACGAACGCTGGGATGGGCGGGGATATCCACAGGGGCTAAAAGGAGAAGATATTCCCATTGCAGCGCGCGTCTTCTCTGTCATCGATGTCTGGGATGCGTTACTTTCAGATCGCTATTATCGCAAAGCCTGGGACAGGAAAACCGTTGTCGATTACCTGAAAAACGAAGCAGGAACACGCTTTGATCCGAAAGTAGTTAAGGTTTTCCTCAAGATGATTGGCGAAAAATAAACACAAAAAAATTCCCCCGTCAAAATTTCTAAAACCCTCGCATAATACGACTTTTTTCCATCACCACGGCATCTGTACCATCTTTATAATAGCTCTGCCAGATATTGATAGTTTGATATCCCTCCTGCCTATAGAGTTGGATAGCCTCTTCATTTGAAATGCGAACAGAAAGCCGCACGCGCGTGGTTGGAAGTTGCTCCTCGCAAAGATGCAAGAGTGTGCGCCCGATACCTTGTCGGCGATAATCTGGCAAAACCCCAACAGTTGCAATCCACGAAAACCCTTCTGACATACGCGGATCCCCCGCAATAAACCCGACCATTTTCCCCTCATCAACAGCTTTCAAGCGAATCACATTAGGAAAAGTTAGCACAGCCACAAGGTCAAAAAGACCCCAAGCGTCTTGCTCAAAACATAGCTTTTCTAAACTACGCAAGGAATTTAAGTCACTGAGAGTGGCAGGAAGAATTTCTATAGTCATAAATGAAAAGACACCGAGTGCCATTGAGACACTCGGTGTCTGATTCTTAGCTAATTTATCTAGCCTTTACCAACAAATTTTTCAATCATACTGGTAAATTCCATCGGGAAGATATATTTGGTCGATTCGCCTTGTCCCATTTCTTTAAGAGTATCAAAGTATTGGAGGGTCATCGTCTTTTGGTCAATTTCCTTAGCTGCAGCAAAGATATTTTCCAGCGCAGATGCATAACCTGCCGCTTTCAATTCCTGCGCCTTTTGCTGACCTTCCGCCTCGAGAACAGCAGCTTGTTTCTTACCTTCTGCTTCCAGAATAGCAGATTTCTTTTCACCTTCAGCAACCGTGATGGCAGCTTCTTTTGTACCAAGGGATTCTGTCACAACGGCGCGGCGGATACGTTCAGCAGTCATTTGTCTATTCATTGATTCCTGAATTTCGCGCGGCGGGATAATCTCACGAATTTCAACATTGGTCACTTTGACACCCCAGCGCTCGGTCACTTCATCAAGACGGGTGCGAAGCATGGAGTTGATATGTTCGCGTTCTGAAAGAACCTCATCCAAAATGATAGAACCGAGGATCGCACGCAAGGTTGTAGTCGCCATGCCCTGAGCAGCAGATTCAAAATTACCAACTGCCAAGACAGATTCGGAGGGATCAAGAACTTTGTAATACCAGATAAAATCAATTGAGATACCGGCATTATCCTTGGTAATCGCGGTCTGATGCGGGATCTCGCGCACTTGCTCACGCAAATCAACACGTGCGGCACGATCAACAACAGGAATTAGTAAAACAATACCCGGCCCCTTCTCTCCGACACAACGCCCTAGCCGAAAGACGACCAAACGTTGATATTCGGGAACAATTCGAATCGCACTGGCTATTAGCGCAACAACGACAATACCAACGCCGCCAACAAGACATAATAGTGTTGTTTCCATTTTTTACTGCCTCCTAAATAGGGTTTCGATATTTGGTGTTCATAATCTATGGTTCTTCTATCACAAATTAAGAAAAAATAAGGTAATTACTCTTCAACTACCTCTACTTCTAGTATAAAACCATTTCGTTCGATCACGCGCACGCGCGTGCCAGCCGAAATGGGACTTTCACTACGCACCGTCCACAACTCACCCGCAACCTGTGCCGAGCCTTCGTCGTGAGCATTGCGAATCTCTGTTTTTGTTTCGCCAATTTTACCAACGAGAGAGCTTAAATCGTGCGAAGGGCGAGCTTCAAGAGCCTCAAGGGTTTTTATAATCACAAACCACAAAAAAACAGCCATTAGCACAGAAACGATCATCACCAGCCAGATGTTGACTGCTGGGGCCAAGCCTTCCCCGCGAAAGAGATACGCTGACCCGATGATCACACCGACAATGCTTGAGCCAAGATAGATTCCGCGGCGGGCGGTACTTCTTAGCGCCACCCCAAAAGGAATCACACTCAGAACCAGCAAAATCAACGCCCAAATATGAATGGGCAGGAGATAGATTGCATATCCCGCTAGTGCCATCATAAAAAATGCGCCGACTTCTAAAAAGCCTGTGCCAGGCGTAACCAATGCAAACAAGGTCAACAAAACGCCGCTAACTAAAAACAGGTATGCAATATTGGGGTTGAGCAAGATGTTGTCCATTTTTTCCTCTTTTCTGAAAACGACTAACTCATTATACAATATATCTACGTTAATTTTAGCAGTTGGTTGTATAATACAGCCGCTAAATGAAAAAAGAAATTTGGAGATTCTGTGAAATTTCAAAAACTTTGTGTTCTTGGGCTGGGTTATATCGGATTGCCCACCGCCAGCACCTTTGCCAAGCACGGCGTAGAAGTTCTTGGCGTAGACGTTAATGAAAATGTAGTTGAAACACTAAGAAACGGCGGATTGCACATCCACGAGCCGGGATTAGGAGAAATAGTCCGGGATGTGCTCGGAACGGGGATGCTGCGGGTCGCTCTTCGCCCTGAGCCTGCGGATGCGTTCATTATCGCTGTGCCGACCCCATTTTATGAGGACGATAAACGCGCCGATATGCGTGCCGTTAAATCGGCAGCGGAGGCGATCACGCCACATCTGCAAAAGGGCAATCTGGTCGTGCTCGAGTCAACTTCCCCCCCACGAACAACAACTGACTTGATCGTCCCTATTCTTGAAAAGTCTGGTCTCAAAGCCGGCATAGACTTCCACCTTGCCTATTCTCCCGAACGCGTTCTCCCCGGACAGATTTTGCAAGAACTGATCGAAAACGCCCGCGTTGTTGGCGGGATCACAGCAGAATCGGCGCAAGCAGGCTATGAGCTTTATGCCACATTTGTCAAAGGCGATATTATCAAGACCAATGCCACAACCGCTGAAATGGTAAAATTGATGGAAAACACCTATCGCGATGTAAATATCGCTATTGCTAATGAGTTTTCCCAACTTGCCGACAGTTTCGGTGTAGATGTGTGGGAAGCGATCTCGTTGGCAAATTTGCACCCTCGCGTAGAAATTTTGCGCCCCGGTCCTGGTGTGGGCGGGCATTGCATTAGCGTGGATCCTTGGTTCCTTGTTGAAGCTGCACCAGAGATCACTCCATTCATCCGCACAGCGCGAGAAGTCAATGACGCTCAACCAAAATTTATGCTCAGCTTATTAGAACGCGCACTAGGTTCTCTAAAAGGTAAGAAAATCGCTGCGTTAGGTCTAGCTTACAAACCTGACGTGGACGATCTGCGCGAAAGCCCCGCTGTAGAAGTTGTGCATCTCCTCCAAAGTGCAGGAGCGAGCGTAAAAGCTTTTGAACCCTTTGCGCCCAACGCATCTCTACCTAGCTTAGAAACTGTCCCTACGCTAGAAGAAGCTCTCGTTGAAGCCGATGCAATCCTTCTTCTTGTAGCACATAGTCAATTCAAAGAATTAGATACAGAGAATATCGCAGAAATGATGACTGGGCGTGTTGCTGTAGATGCCATCAACGGTTGGAATGTAGAAAAATGGCAAGAAGCTGGTTTTGAACTAACACGATTAGGTGTAGGAAAATAAAAGGAGAAAGCATTGCCTATCTTTTTAGGTAATATTCCATTATGAAAGTACTCTCAATTTTTGGCACCAGACCCGAAGCAATTAAAATGGCTCCTGTCGTTCGAGAACTTGCGAAGCGAAAGGGGATCGAATCGCGCGTTTGTGTGACCGCTCAACATCGCGAAATGCTCGAT
Organism: Anaerolineae bacterium; assembly: GCA_018648685.1. Classification (GTDB taxonomy): domain Bacteria; phylum Chloroflexota; class Anaerolineae; order Anaerolineales; family Villigracilaceae; genus Desulfolinea. Next base: position 46,345 of record JABGQT010000108.1, on the reverse strand, counting down.
CAGGTTTTGTCTCTTTTTAAGATCAAACCAGATGTGGATTTAGATCTAATGCGCCCCAATCAATCTTTGGCACAGATCACAGCTGCGGTTTTTACTCATCTTGACCCCATCTTGGCAAAGATGAAACCAGATTGGGTTTTGGTACAAGGCGATACAACCACTGTTATGTCAGCAGCATTAAATGCGTATTATCGACAGATAAAAGTTGGTCATGTTGAAGCAGGCTTACGTACTCACAACAAATGGGAGCCTTTCCCTGAAGAGATAAATCGTCGTGTGGCTGGAGTGACCGCAGATTTGCATTTTGCCCCAACAAAATGGTCACAGCAAAATCTACTCAAAGAGGGCATTGCAAAAGAGATCGTGCATGTGACGGGGAATCCCGTCATTGACGCGCTGATGTTTGTTGCCGAGCAAAAAGTCCCCACAAGGGTAGCAAGCCTTTTATCCACGCTTGAATCGAGGCGTTTGGTGCTGGTTACAGCGCATCGGCGGGAGAATCACGGGAAGCCCTTAGAGCATATTTGCGCCGCGCTAAAGTCCATCGCAGCACGTGGAGATGTAGAGATTGTCTATCCTGTTCACCTTAATCCCAATGTGCAGGAACCTGTCAAACGCTTATTGGGCAATGTTCCTAATATCACACTTTTACCACCCTTAGAATACTTGCCCCTCGTCCACTTGATGAAGAGCGCCGATTTGATATTAACAGATTCTGGGGGGATACAGGAAGAGGCCCCCGCTTTTGGCGTGCCTGTACTCGTCCTTCGTGATGTAACCGAGCGTCCCGAAGGCGTACAAGCCGGGACATTGAAACTGGTCGGCACTGATGAGCATAAAATTGTGAACGAGGCGAGTTACCTACTCGACGATCCCGTTGCTCATGCAGCAATGGCGCAAGCGGTCAATCCTTTTGGAATCGGCGATTCGGCGAAAAAAATCGTTGATATTTTAGAGATGTCCATAAAGTGATTTTGTGTGTTTTTAGCAAAGTGTAAAGAATTTGTAGGGTGCTTTCAGGTATAATGAACTCATAGTACTATCTTCCTATAATCTTTTTGTGTATAATGAGAACATGATGAAATCTGTAAAAGTTTTTTTAGGGTTGGTAATTGCCTTGAGCCTGCTTGCAGTTGTTCCTGCTCAGGCGGATGGTGGAGATTCTCATTTTTTTAGCCAGACAAAACACAATGTTCAGGGTGATTTTTGGGCTTATTATCAAAACATTAAGGAAGCAGAAAGCGTTTTGGGCTACCCAATTACTGAAGAATTTGTAAACAGAGATGGCGTTTTGGTTCAGTATTTCCAGCGCGCTCGCCTTGAAATGCAAAAAGGGCAAGTTCACCTGACACCTTTGGGTGTACTCTTGTATCGACCAGGGGTACAGCTTGATATCGTCAACGACTCAGCCTGTACAAAACATGAAACTGGCTTCTCTGTATGTTTTGCTTTTCGCGATTACTTTAATGCACACCTTGGCACTGGGCTCCTAGGTCTCCCCATTTCTCCTTTTGAATTTCAGGACAATATGATCGTCCAATATTTTCAGAATGGCCGCTTAGAGTGGCATCCATCTAACCCTGATGATCAGCGCGTAGTAACAGGCAATTTGGGCTCAGCGTATTTCAATGCAATAGGGGAAGATCCTGCAAGACTAACTGGCGTTGAGTCTGATAATGGGATAGCCGAAATCTTATCTCTAAACGTACGCGCTTTTCCATGGAAAGCTGTTACTTATTCTACCGACCAACAACTGATTTTTGTTGTTGTTCAAGATCAGACTCTTCAGGCAGTACAAGGCGCCAGCGGAGAAGCAATTGTGAAGTGGACATCTGGAGCAACGCAAAGTTTGGATATCACAACAGACGAAAAGGGGATTGCAACATTATCTCTACCTGTCAACAATCAGGCTTATGGCGGCTTGGTAACTGTTGATGTGAATATAACCTATGGCAATCTCAGGGGAGAAACAACAACATCATTCCGTATTTGGTATTAAACGCTCCAAAACAAAAAAAGTCGCCTTAGGGCGACTTTTTTTATTAATAGCATATTATCTAAAGGTATCACTGTCTTTTTGCCCAAGATGTACTAGAAACTCACATCCTTTGATGCAGAGTCATCCGTTATAATGCTTAATTATGGATACAAAAACTCAACTTAATAACGCAATGAAAGAGGCGATGCGCGCCAAAGACAAAGTTGCCAAGCGCACCTTGACTATGGTACGCGCCGCTATTCAGCAAAGAGAAAAAGACCACCGCGAAGAACTTGATGATAGTGCTGTTCTTGCTATTTTGCAAAAGGAGCTAAAATCTCGAGAAGAGACAATTGCCGAGGCTAAAAAAGCAGGGCGAGATGATCTTGTCGCAGATACAGAAGAAGAAATTGTCGTCCTGAAAAAATATCTTCCCGAAGCGATGAGCGCCAAAGAGCTGCGCACGTTGGCCAGCCAGGTTATTGCCGAGGTAGAAGCAAGCACCATCAGAGATATGGGCAAGGTAATGAAAGTTATCGTCCCGCGTGTGGCCGGACGTGCTTCAGGCGGAGATATTAGCAACGCAGTTAAAGAGCTACTGCTTGGCTAGCAACTAATCCTCGCTGAGAATGAATGTTAAGCTCCCCTGAGAACATCCTCCCAACCCCAAAGCGTATTCCATTTGGGCGCATTTTTACGCTAACCTTTACGATCTTAGCGGTGTTTTTTGCGTTAATTTTGCCTATCATTTTACGCCCGGATGCACTTCCGCTTGCTGTGGGAGATGTCGCTCCCCGAGATTTACAGGCCCCTTACGCAATTGAATATATTAGCGAGATACGCACTGAAGATGCCCGTGAGAATGCAGCAATGGCAGTTGCTCTCGTATACACGCCTGCTGACCCTACGATTGCGCGTGAGCAGATTGAAAGTTTGCGTGATGCACTCGTTTATATTGCCACTGTGCGTTCTGATGAATATGCGGCACCTGTAGAAAAAACATCCGATTTACTTCTACTGGAAAATATCACACTCAAAGAAGAAAGTATTGAGGCAATTCTGCTTTTAAGTGATGCTGAGTGGGAGAGAATTCAACAGGAAGCGCTAAGTGTTCTTGAGCAGGTAATGCGAAATAATATCCGTCAAGGAAACCTGGTAAGTACACAGCATAATCTTTCTTCACTAGTAAGTTTGGCTTTAACAGAGGCACAGGCCCAAATTGTTAGCGAATTGGTGAGTGCCTTTGTCGTACCTAATAGCTTGTACAGCGATGAATTAACGGAAGCAAGCCGAAAATCCGCGAGCGATGCCGTAGAACCTGTTATTAAGCGGTACAAAGCCGGAGAGAGTGTCATCTCAGCTGGACAGATCGTTTCATCTGCAGATTTGGAAGCCTTGGAAAAGCTAGGCTTAGTTCAAACACAAGAAGGGTGGATGACGCATCTTAGTGCAGGGATAATGATCCTGGCATTGGCAATATTTTTGTGGTTCTATTTTAGCCGTCGCCCTTCGATTTTGCTGAAAGACATAAGAAACCTGCTTTCCACTGTAATCGTTTTCCTGCTTTTTTTGGTTGGAGCACGTTTAGCTATTCCAGACAATACAATTATCCCTTATTTGCTTCCAATACCGGCCTTTGGTTTATTAATGGCGACACTTTTTGGTGCAGATGTCGCTTTTGTGCTTTCGTTTTCTCTAAGCCTTTTAGTTACCTTTGGCTTATCCAACACCCTTGACTTGACAGTCTATTATCTACTTTCGTCGCTGGTCAGTATTATGGTTTTAGGACGAGCACAGCAGGTATGGTCTTTCTTAAAAGCAGGGATCGCTATCGCCTTTATAGGAATGGCGACTTTATTAGCGTATTGGCTCTCATTTTATACAACCGGTTGGAACGAGGTTGCTATTCTAATGGCAGTAGCAAGTTTTAATGGGATCGCTTCTGCCAGTCTCACACTCCTGTTGCAATTTGTTCTTGCTCAAATATTAGGACTAACAACAACATTGCGTTTACTTGAAATCTCTCGCCCAGATGCCCCGCTACTTCAACTTTTACTTCGGAAAGCACCAGGCACTTATCAGCATAGCTTGCAAGTTGCAAATCTTTCAGAGCAGGCAGCTGAAAAAATAGGTGCGGATGCGCTTCTCGTGCGCGTTGGCGCGCTTTTTCATGATGTTGGCAAGATAGAAAACCCGCATTTTTTCATTGAAAACCAAACGCCAGGCCAAATCAACACTCACGAAGATCTTGCTCCCGAAGAAAGCGCTGCTATTATCATTCGCCATGTTACAGATGGTGTTTTTTTAGGAAAAAAACATCGCTTACCTAAACGACTAATTGATTTCATATTAGAACACCATGGCACACAGGTTACTCGCTATCAATATACTCAAGCATTAGAAATTGCCAACGGTGACGTGAATCAGGTCGACATTAAAAAATTCCAATACCCTGGCCCTGCACCGCGTTCGCGAGAAACAGCCTTGATGATGCTCGCTGATGGCACAGAGGCGATTACAAGAGCTGAACGTCCACAAACAGAAGCAGAATTACGCTCCCTTGTTTATAAAATTTTCGACAATGTACAGAAAAGTGGGCAACTAAAAAACACCCCACTCACTTTGCGCGACCTGTCTGTTATTAATGAATCTTTTGTCTCCACTTTACGAGGTATGCTCCACCCTAGAGTCAAATATCCTAAAAGGAAAAGCTTACCAGCTTCGGGGGGCGTCCCCACCAGACCCCGCCAGAAAGAGAATGATTGAGATTTCATATAGTCCCGCGCTAGAGAAAAAGTTCGATGAAAGGCTGATAAAGAGTACAATCCTCACGGCACTAGAGAATCAAGCTGCTCCAAAAGATGCTACTCTTAGCATTTTATTGACAGATGATGAGCAAATTCGCTCACTTAACCGTGATTATCGCGGATTCGATGCCCCTACAGATGTGCTTTCCTTTGAAGTTCACGAACGCGACCCTGAAACTGGCTCCCTTTATTTGGGCGAAATCATCGTCTCTATGCCTTATGCCGCTAAACAAGCCTTGCAGAACGATCACCCTCTTGAGGCAGAGATACAACTTCTCGTTGTTCACGGCATTTTACACCTTTTAGGGCATGACCATGCTGAAAACGAAGAAAAAACCATCATGTGGGCAGCACAAGCTAAAATTTTATCAAAACTTGGTCTAAGCAATATCAAAATAACAGAATCATGAGTAATTTCCTCAAAGCCCGCCTACGCTCCTTTGCTTATGCATTTCAAGGTTGGGCATACGTACTTCGAAACGAACCAAACGCATGGATACACGCATTCGTTACCGTGCTGATTATCCCCCTCGCTTTTTGGCTCCATCTCTCCGCACGGGATTGGGCGGTCTTGCTCCTTGCCATTGTCATGGTTTGGGCAGCAGAGTTCTTCAACACAGCCATCGAGAGTATTGTTGATCTCGCTAGCCCGGAAGAAAACCCATTAGCCAAAGCAGGAAAAGATGTAGGGGCAGCCGCAGTGCTTATCGCTGCACTCACATCCATTTTAATTGGACTGCTTATCCTTGGGCCACCACTATGGAAAAAAATCGCCCTGTACTTGCAATAAAAAAGAAAACCCGGCATTAAACAAAAAAAGCCTAAAGGCAAAACCCTTAGGCTCTATTTTTTAAATTTTTCCTACAGATCAATATACTCTTTCAAAGAGTGCTCCACCGCATAAGCAGCTGCTTCTGCACGATTATTTACACCTAATTTTGAAAGGATGCTACTTACATAATTACGTACAGTTCCTTCACCAAGGAAAAGAGCCTTTGCTATTTCACGATTTGTCTTCCCCTCTGAAACCAATTGCAAAACATGTTTTTCCTGCTGGCTTAAATCTGCAAAAGCTGAAGCCTCTTCTTCGCGCACAGCACGGCGCACCTCTTGGAAGACCCGTTGCGTCACTGCTGGGTCAAGCAACCCTTCCCCGCTTCCTACGGATTCAAGAGCTTTTACCAAATCTTCGCTACCGATTTGTTTCAAAACATAGCCAGAAGCTCCTGCCCGAATCGCCGAGAAAAGCATTTCATCCTCAGCATAAGAAGTCAGCATAAGCACTTTTGTGTCAGGAAAACGCTTTACGATCTCTTCACAAGCATCAATTCCCGAAACACCGGGCAAACGAATATCCATCACCACCACGTCTGGCTGAAGGTTCTCTGTCTTCTCTATTGCTTCACGTGCAGAACCAGCCTCCCCTACAACTTCATACTCAGGATGTCGCTCCAATAAAGTTTTTAATCCAACACGAACGACTTCGTGATCGTCTACTAATATAATACGTTTTTTTGCCATACTTTCTCCAATAACTCCGAGATAGGTCAGAAGTATAGTGCAGAGAAGAAAGGATGACAAGAGGTTCGCTCACCGCCTGTCATCCTCATTTTCGCATCACACTTGACCTTATCTTGCTGAGGGCTTCATCAAGATATTCCTGCTAAGAAACATCTTCTCTCCGAAAATCAACAAACCTATAACCAACTCCTCGCTCCGTCAGAATATACTTCGGATTTGCGGGGTCTTCTTCTAATTTTTTGCGCAAATAGTTAATATAAAGGCGCACATAATGCGGCTCATCACGATATTCGTACCCCCATACTTTCGTCAATAACTGATCGTGCGTTACCACCCAACCTGCATTCTGGACCAGATGATAAAGCAGCCGATATTCTGTGGGGCGCAATTTAATGATCTCGCCTTCGAGCCAAATTTCTCTACGATCAAAATCCATTCTCAGTCGATCATCTACTTCAATAAGACCGTGTGTGGAGCCACTCGACGATTCTGTGCGCCGCAAAACGGCCTTTACGCGGCTGACCATTTCGCGCGGGCTAAAGGGCTTGGTGATGTAGTCGTCGGCACCCAATTCCAAACCACGTACGCGATCGTCTTCTTCTCCTTTAGCGGTAAGCATCAAAACAGGCACCTTGCTCGTTTCACGCACCATCTGCAAAACTTCAAATCCATCCAATTCTGGCATCATTACATCAAGCAAAATAAGATCGGGAGAAACATCGCGCAACTGCTGGAGCGCTTCCCTGCCATTAAAAGCTTCGCTAACAAGAAAGCCATCATGCTCAAGATTTAAGCGAATAAATCTTACCATTCGCTCTTCATCGTCAACGATCAAGATTCTTCTACGGGCAAACTCTTTTGTCATCTTATTCTCTCACAAAGCTGATAATTTGCTCATCATCATCGCTGGGCATGATCTCGATGAAGTTAAGTTTTTCGATAGGCCAAATTACCTGTACAACTTCGTTCTGAAGGTAGTGAAGGTCTTTTCCTTCGCGAGAACGAGGGTTACTAACTGTAATGAGCGTATCTGAAGGACTTGGTAATTCTTCAATTTCGCCAAAAATTGGAATTTCACCTGAGACATGTAAAATAACACCGTAAGCCATTAGAACCTTCCTTATTTTGTAGCTTGCATAAGAAATTGGATTTTTAATTTCCCCAAAGAAATGATATTGCCATGAGATAGAGGATATTCGTTCTCTGGTTTTAGCCGAACGCCATTAACATATGTGCCGTTGGAAGAGCCTAAATCCATAATGATCACTCTCTCTTTGCTTTTCTTTAAGACTGCGTGCAAGCGCGAGACACCATTTTCATATGCTTGATATGGTGTAAGGTCAATATCTGGCATAATAGTTTGCCCGTCACTAACACGCCCCATCGTAAACTCATTTCGATCTGCAAGAGGCAAAAGATGACCACCATCTAGAAGCTGAAGGCTCAGAGTTCCCGTAGCCAGTGCTTTCTTTTGTCCCTGTGGTATAGCTTTTAAAGCTTCTTTCCTGATCCCATTCGTATGGATATTTTGTGTTATTAAACTTTCCGTATGCAATTGTGCGCCGCAATTGCTACAAAACAAAGCTCCCTCAACCTCTTGGTGCTGACAAGATGGACACATTATCATGATTCTTTTCCTTTTCCTGCTGGCAGAAGCAATGCTCGCGTGCCATATTTCATATTCTTACGACCTTCTTCTGAAAAACTCTCTTCCTGTTGTAAGTTCTCAGCCTCTAATAAAACTGTCTTTGCCATACTCCGCTCCCCATGAGAAAGAAGATGAGTGGCTAGATGTTGTAAACGACGTGAGGCTTCATTATACTTCCCTTGAGCGGCTTCTTCTTGTGCTGTCTCTTGCATTCTGTATAAATTCAAATTAGCAAGAGCGTGCACGAGGGTCGGAGATGGAGGCTCAAGACTAGCTACCTCTGTAACATTTCGTGATATGCGAACACGCATGGGTTGAGAAAGTGAAGACTGGGAGGGTATTTCAAACTTAAGCGTTCCGGCAAGTAACTCTACTTCGTCTTTTATTACAACATCGGGGTGAACCTGAAACTCAAGTAGCAATCCCAAAGGCTGATCTCTTAAGATCATACCTAGTTGTATTTTCTTTTCAAAGCTTAGATGCGCTGCATTAGGCTGTAATCGGAAGATATAGCTTAGCTCAACTTGAGGCGGGGTTTGAAGTTCTAGCGTTAGGTTTTCAGCAAAAACTTTTGCAAGTTGTCTAAATTTTTCTTCTAGAAAAACTCGTATTTCTTGCGGCTCAGCAATATAGCGGCTGCTACTTCCTGTTTTTTCTGCTAATTTATCAAGAAATTCATCATTCCAATCTTTCCCCACACCTAAACCACTTATACCAACCCCCATGCTTTCGGCTTCATCAGCCAAAGCCAAGGTTTCTTCTTCATCTCCGTAGGTCTGTCCGTCTGTTAAGAGAACGATATGATTAACCCTCTCTGAGGAAAGATTTCTACGGACTTCGTTGAGACCAGTTTGTAATCCTTGTAATATTTCAGTTCCACCAGAAGGAACGAGCATGCGAATTTTCGTTTCCATTCTTCTAGGCTCACTCTGCAACGAAGCTGGGATCAAAACTTCTGCACGATCGCTAAAAGTGACGACACTAAAAATATCTTGCGGTCTTAAGCTGCGCATAAGATGAATAGCCGCAGCTTTAACCATTTCTATATTTTGCCCTTTCATAGATGTAGAATTATCTAAAACCAGGCAGATATTTAGAGGTGGAGAAACGACTTCATCGTCATTTTTACGCGCCTTCCACTCAAGAAGGGCGTAAATTAACTGTGTTTCCCCTAAGCGTACAAGGCTTTCACGAGAATAAAAAACACGCTGAACAATGGGGGATAATATCTTTTCTTCAGGTGATAATGTTTTATCGTATTCAATACGTTTTTCAGGATTCGATAAAACATCGTAAGCCTGTTGAACATCTAAAAAAATCTCTGTTTCACCAGGGGCTTCGTTCTTATCAGGATGCAAACGCTGCGCCGCCTCGAAATAGGCTCGCTTAATTTCTTCTTGTGTTGCATCTCTAAAGATGCCTAAAAGAGCATAATAGTCAGGCAAAGTTATCCTATCATTTTTACAAGAACAACAGAAATATTATCGGGACCGCCGGCTGCGTTTGCCGCATTAACAAGATTTTGGCAAGCGCGTTCCAGCGTATCCGCTTCGCTCATCGCTTTATGCATATCTTTCTCACTAAGCACTCCCCAAAGCCCGTCACTACAGAGCATTAGCGTTCCTTTTTGAGGGAAAGGAAGGGTAAAAAGATCTGGCTCAAGGACTTCGCCTTGTCCCAAAGCGCGATAGAGAACATTTTTTTGCGGGTGATTTTCTGCTTCTTCAGCAGTGATTTGCCCCAACTCTTCAAGCCGACCAACGAGAGAATGGTCGCGAGAGATCAGATCAAAACGTCCATCTGGATATACTGCATAAGCACGACTATCGCCCACATGCGCTATGCTAACTTGCTGACCTACAACGAGTGCTGCAGTGAGCGTGGTTCCACTCCCTGGGGCTTCTCGCTGAATCGCCTCCTGCGCTTGAGAAACGCCCGTAAGCATCAAATCCTGAAGAGATTCGTCCAGAGGTGTAGTGGGCAAAGAGAAAAGATAGGAATGAAACTTTCGCATGATATACCCGCCGAAAGTCCGCATCGCAGTGTTGCTGGCAACTTCCCCATATTGGTGCCCGCCCATACCATCGGCAACGATATATAATCCAAAAGGCGTATTTCCTGCATTTCCCGCCAAAGTAGTCGTGATGGCCATAAGGCTGTCTTCGTTAAGTTCGCGTTGTTTACCAACAGATTGCCCACTCGCGGCTACCAAATGTTGTAACTCATATTGCAGCGCATGACTTGCAACAATATCCCCTACCTGATCAGGAGAAAGAGGAATTGTCTCAGATTCGTTTGGCAAAACGGCATCTTCTACATTGAGAGATTTTTCACTTTCTGTTTTTTCTTTTTTAAATATTTTCTTAATGGAATCGAACACAAAAAACTCCTCGCTTTAGGCTAGAAGTGCATAGACCTGATGGTCTGTAGAACCTATATAAACAATATCGTCGTATACAAGAGGGGATCCAGTGATTGGTCCTTCCGTTGCAAATTTCCAGCGCAATTGGCCGGTGCGGGCATCTAAACAATAAAGTTGTCCATCTATAGATGTGCAATAAAGCGCATCTTTATAAATAACCGGAGATCCCGTAACTTGATGTTCGGTGCGAAAACGCCAAGTTTCTTTAGATGTTTTCAAATCAATAGCATAGATAAATCCATCTGCCGCACCAGTGAAAATCAAATGCTCATAAATGCAAGGAGAAGAAACAGAACCCTTGCCTAACCTAAATTTCCAAAGAGCCCACCCACTATTTGGATCCAAAGCATATAACATGCCATCTAGCGATGTAAAATAAACAGCATGCTCAGTAACAAAGGGAGAAGATGTGATCCCGCGCTTCGAACGAAATTGCCATTTAACTTTGCCTTTAAAATCAACGCAATAGAACTCTCCACTCTCAGACCCTACATAAATATAATCATTGGCAACAAAAGGTGTCGAGCGAATCGCAGAAGCAGATGAAAATGTCCACACTGCCCGCCCTGTAACACTATTGACCGCATGTAAACAACCATCATCAGAGCCAACAAATACATGACCTTCTGCAATGTGAGGTGAAGAACGAATTGGTCCCTCTGCATAGTGAGACCAAATTATTTTTCCTGATCGTGCGCTAACAACATGTAAGCGCTGATCTTCTGAGCCAAAGAAAACATTTCCTTCAGAAGTAGCGGGCGTAGATACTACACCACCGTCAGTGGGGTATTTCCACTTGAACTCACCTTCTGCGGCATCAAGCGCATAAAGATTGTTGTCATAGCACCCAATATAAATTGTATTATCAAAATAAGCGGGAGTTCCGCGAATCTCATCTTCACATTTAAATTTCCAAAGTGGCTTAATCCCATCAGTCTGAATATTGGGGGCGGCCTTTGCTGAGGGTATTTTTGAAAGCAATCCTGTTTGCCGTGCCGCAGCTATGAGGGCTTCTTTCATCTCATCTATGGTAGGAAAACGATCCTTAGGTTCATACTCAAGCGCTCTGTTAACGACAGCTTCGATTTCAGGAGAAACATCTGAGTTACTGACCGAAATAGGTCTTTCTTCAAAAGAAAAAGGCGGTTCCAAGCGCGGATCCCTTTTCGTTAGCAAATGATGAACTGTCGCACCCAAGGCATAAATATCGGCGAGATGAGTGGCCTCACCTCTATATTGTTCTGGCGGAGAATAACCCTCTGTGCCGATCATCGTTCCTTTTTGCCCTGTCTGAAATTGCTTTGCAATGCCAAAATCAACAAGCACAATATGTCCCCGGCTATCGATCATCACATTAGAGGGCTTCATATCACGGAAAATGATTTTATCGGGCTTGTGGGTATGCAAAAAACTCAAAACATCACATAGCTCAATTGCCCAGGCAATCACTTGCGCCGTCGAAATAAAGCCATCAGAATCTCTAAGGACAGCCTCAAGATCTTTCCCATTCACATACTCTAAAACCAAATAAGAACGATCATCACCAGAAAAATAATCAAAAATACTGGGAATAGAAGGATGCGTAAGCGTTGCCAGAATATTCGCTTCACGCTCAAAATTTTCAACTACAGTCTTTCTCACTTGCGGATCTGGCGCAAGGTTAACCATCTCTTTGACAGCAACAAGTTTAACCACATTCGGAAAATGCAGATCACGTGCTCTATACACAGATCCCATTCCCCCAAGACCGACAATCTCTTGAATCAAATAACGCTCAGACAGCGTGACACCTGGTTGCAACTGCTGATGAGCAGGACGCGAAGTCTCACCATCAACAGCTTTTGTAACAGAACGTGTAACTTTTCTAGTATCCAGATTGCCTCACTTACGCGTATTATAATCTCGTAAACTAAGAATACTGAATTATAGTGCGCCCTGACTGGATTTGCAACTGCCCATAAATATCTCCCCTTGCACTTTTGTTTGTTCTAAGAGAGAATTTACATAAACAAGATATTCGGAACGCACTTGCTTTCAACATGCTTCCTTTTTTTTCGCACTCTCTCAAAAAAAACATCTACCTTTAAAAAATAAAATGACAGAATCTTGGCGATTATATCTTTCTCCCCCCGCTGCCGGGGCATGGAATATGGCAGTAGACGAAGCAATGCTTGAGCACATCGTACGTGGCGATTCACCTCCTACGCTACGCCTTTATAGCTGGGACCCTCCCTGCCTTTCTCTGGGGCGTTCCCAGCCCTTTTCAGATGCAGACACAAAAACACTCAAAGAAAAAGGCTGGTACCTTGTTCGCCGCGCAACAGGTGGAAGGGCGATTTTGCATACCGATGAATTAACATATTCTGTTATTGCTCCTAATCATAATCAGCATGTCCGCGGATCTATATTAGAGAGCTACCAACATCTTGCCCAAGCTTTGCTTTTTGCACTGAAATCTTTAGGGGTCAATGTAGAAATGAAAGAAGAGAGAATGGATCAAAATGCTAAATCTAATCCTGTGTGTTTCGAGACACCATCTGCTTACGAGATTACTGTGAACGGAAAGAAACTGATTGGCAGCGCACAAGCGCGAAAAAACAACGGGGTGCTTCAACATGGCTCTTTACCCCTAAAGGGAGATTTAGGGCGCGTGACAGAAGCGCTATCCTTTCCCGATAGGGTATCACGCCAGATTGCCACCCAAAAGCTGATGGCGCACGCGTCCACAGTGGAATCGGCTTTGGGGCGGGCAATTAGCTGGGACGCAGCGAGCAAATCATTTATCCACGCGTTTGAGACCGTTTTAGACATCCAGTTAGAAGAGGGGAAGTTATCGGCTTCTGAGATTTTACGCACAGATGAGTTAATCCAAAAAAAATACGCTCATCCAGATTGGACTGAGCGTATATAGATAAGCGTAGAGAATTGTCTACGGATCTAGGAAAATCACATTATCGTAGCCTAGAGCATTATAAAATTTTTCAAGATAAGTTTCGGCATTTTTCTGCGCAAGGTCCAAAATTCCATCTTCTAGTGCAGCTTTTAAAATTGCGTCTTCGCCTACTTCGAGAGTATCAACTATCGTGTTTGGATCAATATCAGCCATTAAGCCCTGCTCAACCGTGTAAGCCTCTGTTTTGCTATTGTCTACCGCAGTGATGAAAACCTCAGCAGGGGGAAGATTTACATATAACACGCTATTTTCTAAACTCATATCTTCTGGTTGAATTTTTTCCATATCTATTCCAGCAATAACCGTTCCCTGTACGACCACGAGGAATTTCGTACCGAAGAGAAAGCCAAATGTCCCTTGTTTATCTTCGAAATGCACAACCTGAGTTTCATTATATTGAATCGTCTCCAAGCGCGCTAACGCGCGTATTTCATTAATTATGGTGACCGGGTCAGCAACAATAGTTGGAGTGGGATTTATCAGCTGAGAAACCTGCGTCTGCATGGCTCTATTGGCGTCTGAGAGAGGGGCCAAGGCTTGTTGTGCCTGATTTGCACTCTGTTGTACTGATTGAACAACAAGGTATGCAGCCACGCCAACAACAAGAAGGAGTAGGATCGGGACTATATTCTTTTTCATTTTTTATCCTTGTTTATGGGTATAACCTCTTTGCTATAGAAGAATAATCTAAAAAGAAGTATACATCAGAGATGTAAGCATTAGATAAGAGGAATAATAGTAGTATATAGGTTGAAATCTTAGATGTTTTTTTGAGAACGCACACTCTCAAGTCGCTGGCATGTATTAAAGAAAAGCCCGTGAGATAACAAAAGTTCTTTATATAACAGATGACACTTGATTTCTATATTATTTCAAGTTATTATCAAATCTGAAAGGTTGAAAAGTCAACCGATACCCACTTTTCTTAAAAGGAGAAAAAAATGAAGAAAGTTTCTTATATGCTCTTTGCTTTGTTGGTTATAGGAGCAATGGTGCTTGCAGCTTGTACCCCCGCTGCTACGCCTGAACCTGCTCCAGAGCCAGAAAACCCTATGGATCTTGGTGGTCGTGAAGTAACCATCGCCATTGAGAACGCCTATCTGCCTTTCAACTATATTGACCCCGAAACTGGTGAAGGTGCTGGTTGGGATTATGAAGTTTGGGACGAGATTTGCTCAATCTTAAATTGTACTCCTGTCTATGTTGAAGCTGCATGGGAAGGCATGATCCAGGCTGTTGCTGATGGTCAATTTGATGCTGCCGCTGATGGCATCACCATTACCGCAGACCGCGCAGAAATCGTTGATTTCTCGATGGGATACGTTGCCATTGAACAACGCTTGCTCGTTCGCGCTGACGAAGATCGCATTGAAGGCATTCAGAGCATCGTTGACGATGTCGAACTGAAACTCGGCACCCAGACAGGTACAACCAACTACGAAACCGCTAACAAACACCTTGATGCAGATCGCATTGAAGCCTTTGAGCAATTCCCCTTCGCAGTACAAGCTTTGCTTGCTGGCGATATTGATGCCGTCATTATGGACGAAACCGCTGGTCAAGGTTACTTGGGTGAAAACGCCGATAGCCTAAAACTCGTTGGTGACTCACTCTCCAGTGACGAACTTGGCTTCATCTATCCTCTTGAGAGCGATTTGGTTGAACCAGTCGATGCCGCCCTTAAAGAAATGATGGGCAATGGTTTCCTCGAAGAAGTCAACGCCAAATTCTTTGGTGCAGATTTCAATGTTACCTATGATGATCTCTTCCCACCTGAACCAATTGGTTCTGAAGGTCACCCGATCAAAGTTCTCTTCGTTCCCTCCACTGAAGTAGAAGTTATCGTCACTGGTGGTCAACTGATGGCTGATGCCTTACATGAAGGAACCGGACTTTATTTTGAAGTAATCGTCCCAACTTCTTACGCAGCCACAATTGAAGAAATGTGTGCTTCTCCCGAAGACACCATGGCTTTCATCCCTGGTCTAGGTTATGCCCTCGCCAGCCAGCTCTGTGGTATTGATGTAGAATTCAAAGCCGTTCGCTATGGCTTCCCAGTTTATTGGGCACAGTATATCGTAGCTCGCGACAGTGAATACCAGACTCTTGAAGACCTCGAAGGTGCAACTTGGGGCTACACCGACGCAAGTTCTACATCTGGTTATATGGTTCCCACGGTTGAATTAGCTAACGCTGGCGTTACCGTTGGTGAAGCAGTTGAAACTGGTGGTCATAACCAAGCTGTGAAAGCAGTCTATAACGGTGAAGTTGACTTTGCAACTACCTACTTTAGCGTACCACTTTCTCCTGATGCTGGTGGTGGTCCATGGTGGTCTTACGAAGATTATCTGGCTGGAAATGTTGGTGAAGACCAATATGATATTCCTGATGATGTCATTGACAGTTGTGCTCTCAATGATGATGGCAAACTCTTCTGTGGTGAATGGCGTCCTCTTGATGCTCGCCCGAATATCCGCGAAGAGGCACCAGATGTTATTCAAAAAGTTCGCATTCTAGCAGTTTCGGCTGAAGTTCCCAACGATACTCTCTCCTTCGGACCAGACTTCCCTGCTGATTTACGAACTCAGATTGCAGACGCTCTGCTTGCATTTGCCGAGACAGAGACTTGGGCAGAATCAATCGGTAATAATGATTTCTATGGCTGGTCTGGCATTATCCCAGCTACTGATGCTGAATACGATATGGTTCGCAATATGGTTGAGGCTGTTGGCTTATCCCTTGAGGGCTTGGGCGAATAACCCCTTGCTCCCTTTTATTTACAAAAACCCCAGACGAGGTTTTCCTCGTCTGGGGTTTTTAAACCATTTAGAGTAATCCCTTTCGTTGGTGGTAAACAATTATGCTAAAAATTCAAAACCTGACTAAAATTTATGACGGCGGAGTACTGGCATTAGATAATGTCAGCTTTGAAGTACCAGAAGGTCAATTCTTGGCTATTATTGGGTTAAGTGGTTCAGGAAAATCAACTCTCTTGCGCTGTATTAACCGCTTAATCGAGCCAACAGAAGGCACAATTCTTTGGAATGGCAAAGATATTACAAAAGCTTCGGATGATGAAATGCGTCATATCCGACGTAAAATTGGCATGGTATTCCAACATTTCAATCTAGTACACCGCTCTAGTGTGCTGACTAATGTCCTAGCTGGACGATTAGGCTATGTAAACCCAGCAATGAGCATATTGAATCGCTTTCCCCAAAGCGATATTGATAATGCGATTAAGCAACTCGACCGCGTAGGAATCGCCGACAAAGCTTACAGCCGCGCGGACGAACTAAGTGGTGGTCAGCAGCAACGCGTAGGCGTTGCAAGAGCGATGATGCAAAACCCAGAGATTATCCTCGCTGATGAACCAGTTGCCAGCCTTGACCCAGTATTGGCTCATAGCATCATGCAACACTTAGAAAAAATCAATAAAGAAGATGGTACAACTGTCTTATGCAGCTTACACTTTCTTGATCTTGTACACCGATATGCAGACAGAGCGGTAGCCCTCAATGATGGGAAGTTAATGTACGAAGGGCCGCCTGATGGAATTGATGATGCCAAGTTCAAAGAAATTTACGGTAAAGATGCCGAACGGGTAGGGTAGCAATATGAAACAAAAAAACTCAAACTTCTTACGCTCTCTTAAAATCGCCATTGCTGTTTTTCTGGCATTGGTTATTTACGCATACGGCTTTCAGGTTACTAATGTAAAACTTGAAGAAACCAAATCCGAGCATCGTCAAACACAATTGGTTCGTATTTTGCGCGCATTAGCAAAACCAGATATTTTAGAATACGAAAGAGAAGAGTTTATCGTACTTCTTCCCATTATGGTGCCTTGCCCTGAAGGCGATAACTCATTGGATGCTCCGAACACGAGTAATCCTTATCTAGTTATGACACCTAGTTGTGCAGATCCGCGTGAAGTGGTCATGATCGAAGGTCATAATTTCGAATCTTTTAGCACGGGGCCACTGAACTTCTTGCCTGCTGATAGTACTGTTCGTTTACAACTTGGCACATTTAAAGCAGATAAAAATGGCGATTTTGAGATGGAAGTGCGTCTCTCGCCTCGTCCAAACGAAAAGATACAAGAAATCCAAGCCATCACTCGCAAAAATATTGGAACACCAAAATTCACAGAAACAGCTCTTGCCACTTGGGAAAAAATTATTGAAACGGTCTTCATGGCTTTGTTAGCAACGACACTTGGCACAATGATAGCAATACCGCTAAGCTTCTTTGCCGCGCGCAATTTGATGGAAGATGTCACCAGCACATTAATTGGTTCATCTCTATCAATCTTGTTTATTCCAGTGGGCGCATACTTGGGAATCAAAGTTGCAGGTCTTGCATCTCAACTAAGTACCTATCTAACGGGTAATCTCCTGTATTCTCTGGCAGGTCTGATAATCATTTCTCTCATAATTTGGCAAGGGGTGCGATTTGCTTTTCCTCAACAAGAAATCGAAAAAATCTCTTCATCTACTATTATTGGCAGAACCACAATAAAGGGTGGGCTCTTCCTCCTGCTAATTATGACGCTGTACCTTGTTTCCAATATAGCACTAGGTATTGGTACCTACTTAGCAATAAATCTTGGTTCTTTCGCTTTCCTTGGAGATTTCGTGCGAGATATGGGCGACATTCTGAATTTGGTGATCGTAATTATCTCTGCCTTAACTATTGGGGCTGTATTTAGCAGCATCGCCGGAAGACTCGGCATTAAATTTGGGCGCACTCCTAAAGCAACAACCAAAATTATCCAGATTGTGCTCGCTATTCTAGCTGGTGCAATGCTCTTTATCTTGATTATGGCTATGCTCAATTGGTTCTATGAATATAATAATTACACAGAACTATATGCCTATGCTGGTATTATCGGGAGCTTAATGGGACTAGTCTTGGGAATTACCCTCAAACCCACTGCCGCATTGAAAACCGGCTTTATCATCTACTATATCTTCCGCACCGTATTCAATGCCTTACGCTCAATTGAAGCAATAGTATGGGCGATTATATTTGTGGTATGGGTAGGTATTGGACCCTTCGCAGGCTCTCTAGCATTAGCCTTACATACAATCGCCGCTTTGGCTAAACTGTATTCAGAACAAGTTGAAAGCATTATGGCTGGTCCCGTCGAGGCGATCCAATCAACAGGTGCAAATCGTCTACAAACCATTATTTACGGAGTCATACCACAAATTGTCCCACCCTACATTTCATTCACGATGTATCGTTGGGATATTAATGTACGTATGTCTACTATCATCGGCTTCGCAGGCGGTGGTGGTATTGGCTTCTTGCTAAGTCAAAATATCAACTTACTTCAGTACCGCGCAGCTAGCGTTCAAATGTTCGCAATAGCCATTGTCGTAGCATCTATGGATTACATCAGTTCAAAGCTGCGAGAAAACGTAGTATAAAGTAGGCTCTATCTTATTTTCCAAAGGGCGCATTTTTCAAATGCGCCCTTTTTTCGTTCTGGTGGTAAAATGCCCAAATGTTAAAATTGTTCTCTAAAATATTCACCTTATTAAAACGTCTTCTCAAAATGATATTCAAAATCTTACTTATCCTCGCCGTCAGTGGCGCGATCATTCTTCTCATCGGGCGGCTGACAACAGCAATTCATAGTTGGGGGCGGGTACATAGCTTTGAAGATATTCCTAATGAACGGGCAGCGATTGTCTTCGGCGCAGGTCTTTGGCGAGATGGCAGCCCCACACCCGTTTTGCGGGATCGCGTTAAAACCGCGTCCGAACTTTATTCCCAAGGGAAAGTGGAAAAGATATTAATGAGCGGTGATAACAGCACAGAAGATTACGATGAACCCACAGCCATGAAAAACTACGCCATAGAGCTGGGCATCCCGGAAGACGCAATCGTGCTCGATTTCGCCGGTCGCCGCACCTACGATACTTGTTATCGCGCCAAGGAAATCTTCGGACTAGAATCTGCTATACTCGTCACGCAAGAATTTCATCTCTCACGCGCACTTTACCTATGCGACACACTTGGCGTAGAAAGCACGGGCGTTATTGCAGACCAGCACTATTACCTAAAACGCTCACGCTTTTTCTGGAATACGCGCGAAGCTCTTGCAACCCTGAACGCACTTTGGGATGTGCATATCGCCCATCCGCTACCTGTGCTCGGCGATTTTGAACCTATTTTTACGGAGGAATAATGCAACGCTCAGAAGCCCTCGCCATAGTGCGTGAGTTTATAAAAAACGAAAATCTCGTCAATCACATGCTTGCCGTTGAAGCCACCATGCGCTTTTATGCTGAAAAACTAAATGAAGATGTAGAACTCTGGGGATTGGTCGGACTTCTGCATGATTTTGACTGGGAAATCCACCCCTCGATGGAAGGACACCCTACTGCTGGAGCACCTATCTTGCGTGAACGGAATGTGCCAGAAGTCATCATCCGCGCCATCCTCAGCCACGCGGATCACACCGGAATTGAACGTGCTATCCTTATGGAAAAAGCGCTCTACGCCTGTGACGAGATCACGGGGCTAATTACCGCGGTAGCATTGGTGCGTCCATCACGCTCGCTGATGGATCTAAAAGCAAAATCGGTCAAGAAAAAATGGAAAGATAAACATTTTGCCGCTGGTGCCAACCGCACAGAGATGGAAGAAGGCGCAGCAGATTTTGGCGTGGAATTATCGGAACATATCTCCAACGTCATCGAAGCAATGCGCCGCATTGCACCCGAATTGGGCTTGGCTGGATAATTATTTATCGCTTGCTAAAACCACACTTGTGGCTTGAAACTAATGAAGAGTAATTTGGTCAAAAAATCATTTTGGTCATCGGGCGAAAATGCAACTTTACGTGGAGTCGGGAGCAAGGTATTTTGGGCGTATCCAACAATAGTCGTGCAAGATACATCTGACATGATAGCCTTATACATGCCCGCTGGCGTTCTTGGAAAAGATACAGACCATAAGCCTACTCCAAAAGAGCTATTATCTCATGCGCAGATAAATATCACCGATTACCAGTGGAACAGAACCGATGTGTTATTTTTAATAGTGCCAGGTGATTCCTTCAGCACTTACATCATGTGGGAAACTGGCACAAAAAACCTAGCTTGCTGGTATATCAATTTGCAAGAACCTATTCGACGCACAAAAATCGGCTTTGATACTATGGATCACATGCTTGATGTTGTCATCAGCCCTGATATGACCAAATGGAAATGGAAAGACGCTGATGAATTCACAGAAGCCCAAAAGGTAGGTTTCTAATCGCCGGAGAAAGCTCAAGAAATTTGGGCTGAAGGCGAAAAAGCGATAAGATATCTAACATCTGAACGATGTTCTATGTATGAGAAATGGAAACACTGGCGGCCAAACCCCGCCTGGAAGATGCCAAAACTATCTCCCCTCTGGAATGAAGTAAATCTAGATGAGCTTTCTTTGCAAGAGAAAGCTTAGTCTAAACAAAAAACATGAAACCACATCCTGATACCGGTATACAAAAACGATTCATCATCTCAATCGTTGTCACGCTCATAATCCTGCTCGCAGAAGTCATCGGTGGCTTCTGGACAGGTAGTCTGGCTCTTCTTTCAGATGCTGCGCACGTCTTCATGGACGTTTTTGCGCTAATTCTAAGTTTTATCGCACTAAAACTCTCCGCTCGCCCCGCCGACGACACACACACTTACGGATACCATCGCCTTGAAGTCTTGGCAGCACTCATCAACGGGCTGACATTGGTCTATATTTCTTTCGAGATATTTCACGAATCATGGTTACGCTGGCAAACGCCTGAGCCTGTCAAAAGCCTTGAGCTGATGATCATTGCCATGATCGGGTTGGTAGCGAATCTCTTCGTCGCCTTTGTATTGGGCGGACACGATCATTCACACAACCATGATGGTCACGATCATGGCGAAGAAGGGCATACTCACAAACAAGAAGATCTGAATGTGAAAAGCGCCTATCTGCATGTTATTGGCGACGCCCTTGCATCTGTTGGTGTTGTCGTGGCTGGAGCAATTATCTGGTTCACCGGCTGGAACTGGGTTGATCCGCTCGTCAGCGTTCTGATCGGTATCCTGATACTTTTCAGCTCTTGGCGATTACTCAAAGGCTCGCTGCATATCCTTATCGAAGGTGTCCCTAAAGGCATGTCTGTTACTGAAATATCAGACGCGCTGCAAAAAGTCCCCGCTGTAAAAGAAATCCACGACCTGCACGTCTGGAGCATCTGCTCCGGTCATATCGCCCTAAGCGCACATATTCTTCTTACAGAAAACAGCGACAGAAAAGAAGTCATGTGTACCCTAAAAGAATGCCTTCTCCATGATTTTGGTATAGAACATACAACTATCCAGTTTGAAGAGGGGAATTGTGGGCAAGGGGAAATTGCAAAATAGTCTATCTACAAAGCAGAAAGTAAATAGCCTCGTATATACGAGGCTATTCTTACTATTAAGAATAGGACTATCCCTTTTTCGCTTCAATTTCTTCTTTTCTCCCCTTTATAATAGTCGATCCCATTATCATCAAAAACAACAAGATAGCAATCGCATTTAAGGTACTCCCCCATAAGCGTATGGAGTGGGTATAAGTCAAATCCCCAAAAATACGCATGATAAGCGAGATATGCAGCAAGGCAAGCGGGTAATAAAATTTCGGACTATATTTTACAGGCAACATCAAAATAGAGGGAAAAATGATGGCTGCGTGGCCGAAAATCATCGAGAATGTAAAACCAACAAAGACGGTATGCAGAAATGCGTCGTAAATAGGGCCTGCGTATCTATACCCAGAATATAAACCGATCAGGCCACCAACACCGAGCCAAACATAACCGCTCATCAGACAAACGGCCACAAAGCGCACCAATTCTTTTTTGCGAATTGTAAAACGGGCGATGTCAAAGCGCAGAAGCCATAAAGCCATGAGTAACATGCCTAAAGAGGCGATTCGTGTGCCTGTATTAGAAGAGAAAAAAGTAAAAATCAAACCCAGCAGATAGATTCCCACTGTGATTTGCCCCATAATTCTTCTGCTTTTAGATGGGCGCATAAGGCGGCTTAGCTCCAGACGTTCGCCGACAATCGTCAGGACAAGAAATGCACTCCACCACGAGACAATACTCGCGATGGAGTTTCCTAAAATCCAGAGCAGCATACCTATGAACAAGGCAACTGCTCCCAACGCCATCACTACTGTATAGTCTTCGCGGTGCTGTTTTAGGATCACAATAAAGATAACTACAAGCCCTAGACTCCCAGCGAGCATCAATAACGCGCCGATAATATCTTCACCGCCCGCAACATAATAAATGCCACCTGCTGCACTTAGAACTGGCCCCGTATAGAGCCAGGATTTGTTAAGAGCTACTGCGCGTTCTATACTAATGAGCGTACCTAAAAATCCAGAGATCATCAGAGGACCATGTGCCATGCGCCAAGGGGCTAAAGTAGGGAAAATCCAGCCGACGCGCAAAAGTCCGCTCCACATAGCTACGAGAAGGATAGCAACAGAAACAAAAAGCAAGGGAAAACGCTGGGAAGGTTTTGTAAACATAAATGATTAAGCCTTTACGAAGTGATTATTTACTTTCTCGTCGCCCACGCTAGTGGCATCCCCGTGACCAGAGAAAATTTGCGTCTCAGCAGGAAGGGTGTAGATTTGTTCATGGATGCTTTTTTCGAGTGTAGCCCAGTTGCCGCCGGGAAGATCAGTACGGCCGACACTACGATAGAAGATCAGATCACCGCTAAAGAGTACACCAGCTTCTGCACAGAAAAAAACACTATGGCCAGGGCGATGTCCAGGGGTGTGACGGGCTTCAAAAGAAAATTTACCAACTCTCAACATCTGCCCATGCTCAAGCGGAATCGGTTCAGGGCCGGGGTCAATTTGAATGCCAAAGCGCGCTCCGCCACCGCCATCTTTCCAGAGATCATAATCATCGGGGTGGAGATAGACAGGTGGCATTTCGGGGAGAGATTTAACAAGATCTGCGATCCCGCCAATATGATCAAAGTGGGCATGAGTTAGCCAGATTTCTTTGATCGTCAAACCTGCTTCAAGAGCAATTCTAGCGATTTCTGCACCATCCCATGATGGATCAACGATAACAGCTTCTTTGACTTCTTCGTCAGCAACAATATAAGAATTGGTTTGGACAGGGCCGAGCGTGAGGGTGATTATTTTCATAAGAGTAAGGGATTAGGTAATTAGGAATCAGGTAGCCGAGCGAGTTCGCGGAAAAAAGATCAGGGTCAAAATAATACCAGAGAATATCAGCATCACGCCAAAGGGCAAGGGCGCAACCGGATCTGTCGAATACAGGTATCCTGCGAGAGGCGGGGCAAGAATCAAGGGAAACATAGCAACTGTCTCAGTCACTCCATAAGCCAATCCCATTTGGGCATCATCTATTAAACTATTGACATGCGCAGCGGCCAAAGATCGGGCTGCACGGTATCCGCCAAGTAAGAAGTAAGCAAAACCATAAATGCCCATTCCTGAGCCACGCCAAAGGAGGAGGGCAAAGAGAGCTGTCGCGAGTTGAGCGAGCAAAAATCCTACACGCGCGCCTATTTGCCCTAGGACAAGATTTAATGTGACAGTGCCAATCCCACCCAAAGAGCCGAGTATTCCGATTTGGCTCAGAGAAAGACCGCGTTCTTCTTGCAAGAAATTTTGTGCAAGAGGTTGTGGCAGAACAAGCGCAAAAACGACGAAAAAGATGAGCAGGAGAAAACCCAAATACCTTTTATTTTGGAGAAGCGACTTGGGAGAAAATTCTTTTGCAGAACGGTGCAAAGGTTGCGGAGGCAGGGAGAAGATAAGGAAGGTGGAAATGCTAAAAACAATCACCGCAGCAATATAAAGAGAACGTAAACCAAAACGGTCACCCAGCCAACCGCCAATGAGGGGACCAGAAACCATACCCGCGCTAAAAGTCGCAGAGATGAGCGTGAGCGCGCGTTCGACTGTCCATTTGCCGCGCGCAGCGGTGACATAACTATTCAGGGGAGATATAACAAAAGTCGTCAAACTGTACAAAATAAGCGCAGCACTAAAAAGCGGCAAGGTGCGTGCAGATGCCATCATAATTGTAGAGATCAAGCCCGCCAGCCACGAGAGACGCAAAAGAGGCCGACGCCCCACTTTGTCTGCAAGATAACCCGCAGGAATATGAACAATGGTCATTGCTATCCCCACCCCGCTCAAGATTTGCCCGATTTCAAAAGGGTCTGCGCCGAGTTCTGCCAGATATAGGGGCTGAAAAAAGAAAAAAGTGCCTTCTCCTAATCCCCAAATGAAAAGGGCTGCTGCAAGACGTAAAAGAGCTGGGTTCATGCCCCCATCCCTTCGGCACTTCCTGCGGGCGCAGGACAATGCCTAACCTTCCCCCAGAAGCGGAGGAAAGAATAATCTTTCTGCCCTATAGAAAAAAACACAATCATTTTGAAGCAACTCGGCGCACAAATTCTGCTGCTTTGGGGAAAACTTCGGCTTTAGCCGGCTCACGCGGGATAACATGCCCACTTTCGGTGACCCACATCATTTCTTTATCGGTGCTGCCAAGGGCGTTGTAGATATTTTCCATACTGCTTAGCGGCACATAGCTATCGTTGCGCGAATGTACGAGCAACGTGGGCACCTTCACTTTGGGGAGCGCAACACGCATTTCATCCAATAGAGAAGCTATCTCAGCCGCCGAACGGACAGGATTTTGTGGATAAGAAATATGATCCTTCCAGGATTCTTTGTCTAGCCAGCCTGAGCCGGGTTCATCATCCGATTTAGGCATATATTTGATAAAAAGGGAAAGATATTTAGCCAATTTGATACGCGAATCTGTGAGCTTATAAGGCGTAGACATGGCGAATACGCCCGCGACATTTAGCTTGCTTGCCATCAAAAGCGATAGTGCGCCCCCCATCGAAATCCCGACCAAAACGACCTTATCCGCTATGCCTTTAAGGAGATGGTAGCCATCTTCAACAGAGTGCATCCAGTCGATATAGCGGGTGCGGATCATTTCCTCTGGGTTTGTAGCATGTCCAGCTAATCGAACGCCGAGCACAGAGAAACCCTGCTCTGCTAAATACTCACCCATCCAACGCATCTCTTTCGGTGCGCTAGTGAAGCCGTGAACGAGGAGGCAGCTGATTTTTTTGCCGGGGAAAAAGAAGGGTTCTGCTGTTGGAATTATCATATTTTTTTTTAGAGAACTATAGAGAGAATAGATTTGTTGTCAGGGATAGGAGTTTTCTCTACCCATATATTCTGGTAAATACGAAAAAGTCTTTGTGTGACCTCGTCAACAAAATCGTCAACTTCATCCTGAGTGAGATAAACATAAGGAGGTGTATAGAATTCTGCAATCTCTTTTTCATGCCCTTTATAAAAACTCTTGATAAATTCCAGTTGTTGTTTGACAGCATTCATCGGGAGAAAATCAAGATCACAGGCGTCGGGTTCTGCATCCAGAAAAACACGCCAAAAAATTGATTCAGGATAATCACGAACATAAGCAAGATCAAGCCCATACCAATCTTTTTTCACTTTTGAGATGAATTTTGGGTCAGCATCAAACTCATCTTTATAACGCTCTTGTGTAGGACGAGCAATATGAGTGCGCCAAAGATTATCTGTCAAAAGATGGTAGAAATAGCCTAAACGGAAGGAGAAATGTTCTTTATCGCTCAGAGGGTCTATTTCAACAAGGTGTTGATTATAGAAATCAATATCCGCACTATCCACCCATTCCTTTTCAGGGCTAAGAAAATGCGTGACAGTAGGGGGCGGGTCAAAATTTTCCCAATTCTCATCGGGGATGCCGGAATCAGGCGCGATATTGCCAATGGCGAATTGCCTTTCATCGAGGTTGGGGATGAGTTTGAGTAGGTTCTCAGCGAGGCGGAGATGTACGATCCAGGTTGCCATAGTTTTTTATTCCTCAGGGTTCTCCCCCACTTACGGGAGAGGAAACATCTGTTATATGTTTTTTTTCAAAACACCCAAGAAAATACCTGATACCAAAAACACGCCAAAAAATATCAGTACTTTATTCCCAGAAATTGTCGCATCAAAAAATAACCACGCACCTACAATAGCTAAAAGAGCAATCCAAGTTAGCAGAAACCAATTTGGCTTCATTTTATATCCTCCTTATCCTAATACTCGTATCTCTCTCGGCAAAGTAGACAAACTCTCTGCTCCATTCGCGGTAATCACCATATCATCTTCTATGCGAACACCATTGCGATTGGGCAAATAAATACCTGGCTCAACAGTAAATGCCATCCCAACTTCGAGGATGCGTTCATTACCGGCACGCATATAGGGAGCTTCGTGTCCTTCCATCCCGATACCGTGTCCCGTGCGATGGGTGAAATATTCACCATAGCCAGAATCGTCAATTACTTTTCGGGCGGCTTCATCAACTACTCTCGCGGGGAGACCAGGTTTTGCAGCGGCACGACCTGCTGCATTGGCTTCTTGCGCAATTTCGTAAATTTTTCGATATTCTTCATCTATTTCGCCAATCGCGAAAGTACGGGTAATATCGGAGACATAATTGTTGCAATTTGCACCCCAGTCGATAACGAGCAGATCCCCTTCCTGTAATTTACGCTCGGAAGGTGTAGCATGTGGATTTGCCCCATTGGGTCCACCCGAAACAATGGGCTGGAACGGAAGCGGCGATTCTGAACCGTGCTTGAGTAATTGCATCACCAATTCAGAAGCGATTTCCTTTTCGCTAACGCTGACCTTGATCATCGGCAATGTTGCCTCGAGAGCATTTTGAGCAATTTCTGCTGCTTTACGCATTGACGCAATTTCATTCTCATCTTTGCGAATACGTAGCGATGCAATCGCTTCTGTCGCATCAGGTAATGAGGCTTTGGGTGCAGCGGCTTGGAGATAACGGTATTCGATAATTCGCATGGCGAGGGGCTCTATGCCAATTTTTTTACCGCCTAAGCCAAGAAAATCAACAGCCTGACCAAAAACGCTTGTCCAGGTAGTGGGTTCTTCGTTATAAGGGAAGGCTTTTAGATCGTAGGAGAGATGATTTAGCTTGGCGGTTTCAAGCTCAGGCAAAACCAATGCTATGCGCCCATCGGCTGCGAAAAGAGCAACAACGGGACGCTCCATCAGATGAAAATGAAGTCCGGTTGCATAGAGCAAGCTGGGGCTGGGGTTGAGGGCAAGCGCATCTAAACCGGATTCTTTTAGGGTATTTGAGATGCTTTTTAAACGGGAGATGCTCATTCGTTCTCCATCCTTTTATTATTTGTGGTATTTTTTTGAAAATTGGATTTGCAGCCAATCAGAGAGAAAAGGAAATAGGCCATTAAGCCAAATAACGATGTTAAAAGCCCAAGGCAAAACAAGTTTGCGGCGCGGGCGTTTAGCCACTTTGACAACCTGCTCGGCAACGAACTCGGAGGTCATTTGTAGCCATGAAGGGGTATTCATACTCTTTTTGATAATATTATCGCCTGTGTGTTGACTGAACTCTGTTGTTGCAGGTCCAGGATAAATACCAGAAACACGGATACCCAAGTGGCGAACTTCACGCCGTATAGCATCGGTAAAACCACGCACGCCAAATTTGGTCGCAGAATAAACGCTATAAAGTGGGGCAGCAGTAAAACCAGCAACAGAAGACATATTGATAATATGCCCTTCACCTTCTTTGATCATATGCGGAAGAACTGCGCGCGTGACCTGAATCAACCCTGTCAAATTTACGGTGATTTGTGTTTCAATATCCCGTTTCATATCAAGATTTTCAAGCCAATCCAAACGGCCAAAACCAGCATTATTAAAAAGGATGTCTATTCTTCCATAGAAATCTATAGTGCTTTGCACCATCAGGTTAATTTCATCGAGATTTGCAACATCTACAGGCACGGCTAAAGCTTCACCGCCATTGTCCTGAATTTCATTTACCAGTTCTTGCAAACGATTAAGGCGACGTGCAGCGAGCACTACTTTTGCACCTTCCTTTGCAAAGAGATGCGCAGAACGCGCACCAAATCCCGAGGAAGCACCAGTGATAAGAACGACTTTACCTTTGAGTTGCATAGTATCTCCTTTCGTTTTATTGGCTATTCTTCACCCTCATCTTTTTGTGTTGGTCGTGGCGGGTCAATTGACACTTCTGGAGCTAGAGCAATATCCAAAATCTGATCCATATGTTTGACAGGGAGTAACTCCAGATCATTACGTGCAGATTTGGGAATATCGACCAAATCCTTCATGTTTTTTTCTGGCAAAAGGACGACTTTCATCCCGGCGCGATGCGCAGCGAGAACTTTATCCCGTACCCCACCGACCGGAAGCACACGCCCCCTCAACGTGATCTCGCCTGTCATCGCTACATCCCGATAAACAGCGTGTCCCGTTAATGCAGAGAGCAAAGCTGTAGTCAAAGTGATGCCCGCACTAGGACCATCTTTGGGAATTGCGCCCTCAGGCATGTGTAAGTGAATATCCATGCGATCAAAAACATCGAAGGGAATATCATATTTTCCTGCGCGAGATTTGATATATGTCAGCCCTGCTTGAACGGATTCTTGCATTACATCACCGATATTTCCCGTAATTTGCAGATTTCCCTTGCCCTCAAGCACCGCAACTTCTATCGGCATGATCTCGCCGCCGTTCATTGTCCACGCCAGCCCGGTAGCAACGCCCACTTCGTCCTTTTCTTCGGCTTGAGGCAGGAAGTATTCGGGCGGGCCGAGCAATTTTTCTACTGTCCGTTCGCTAATATGCTGCGGAAAACGTTTTTCTTCTGCTTTGAGACGCGCAATTTTTCGGCAAATACGGCCAATTTCGCGCTCAAGGTTACGCACGCCAGCTTCGTAAGTATATTGGCGAATAATGCTTTGCAATGCCTTTGGAGAAAAACGAAGACCCAAATCGTCTACGCCGCTCTCGGCGATCTGGCGCGGAATAAGATATTGCTCGGCAATTGCGACCTTTTCTTCTTCTATATAGCCATGAAAATCTATTACTTCCATTCTATCGAGCAAAGCATCGGGGATATCGTAGAGAGAGTTGGCAGTAGTAATGAACATCACCTTCGACAGATCAAAAGGAATTTCAAGATAATGGTCGCTAAAAGCGTTATTTTGCTCTGGGTCTAGCACTTCGAGCAGTGCAGAGGCCGGATCACCGCGAAAATCAGAGCCAAGTTTATCAATTTCATCAAGCATAAAAAGTGGATTGCTTTTACCAGCCCGCTTAATCGTCTGGATAATTCGCCCGGGTAAGGCACCAATATAAGTGCGGCGATGACCGCGAATTTCGCTTACGTCGCGCACCCCGCCCAATGAAACGCGAACAAATTCACGTCCGAGCGCTTCGGCAATAGATCGCCCCAAAGAAGTTTTCCCTGTTCCAGGTGCGCCTACAAAACACAAAATCGGCTGCCTTTCCTTCTTCGGTTTTAAGCTACGCACCGCAATATATTCAAGAATGCGGTCTTTGACCTTTTTCAATCCATAATGGTCGCGTTCTAGTATCTTTGCCGCATGAGTCACATCGAGATTATCTTTGCTTGAGTTCTCCCAAGGTAAATCCACGATCCACTCGAGATAGGTGCGGATAATGCCTACTTCGGGAGCCATTGGAGGCATCTGTGCCAAACGCCCCAATTCTTTTTCAGCGGTTTCTCTTGCCTCTTTAGGCAGCTTAGCATTTTTGACTTTGACGCGTAATTCAACCACATCTTGCTGCCAAATATCTCCCTCTCCCAGCTCAGTTTGGATAGCTTTCATCTGTTCGCGCAAATAAAATTCACGCTGATTCTTGCTCATCTCAGACTGTACTTGAGAATGGATTTTATCTTCAAGCTCCAGCACATCTGCTTCTTGCGCCAATAAAATATTAAGACGTTTCAAGCGTGTTGCGGGGTCAAGCAGCATCAACATTTTTTGTTTCTCAACCGCATCCATTACTATCGCAGAAGAGATCATATCCGCCAACCAACCCGGCTCGCTGATATTTAGTGCGTAAAGATGGGCTTCTTCAGGCAAAGCACGGTCAAGATGCACGCATTTTTCAAAAGAATCTAAAACCGAGCGCATCAATGCCTTCATTTCGCGTTCGGCATCCTTTGCTTCAATAATAGGGCGCACGCGTACGCGAATAAATGGCTCAACCTGTACAAATTCAACCACTTCTACCCGCCGTCGTCCCTGCACCAATGCAGAACTCGCCCCATCAGACATATTCAGTAAACGCCCTACTGCCATCTCAACGCCAACGGGCAAAAAATCATCTTCACCCGGCTTGTCAAGGTCAGCATCACGCTGTGTCAGGCCAATTACCGTTTGGTTATTATCTTGCGCTTCCTGAATAGCCAGCAAAGATGTCTCGCGCCCTACAAAGATCGGAGAAACCATCTTCGGGAAAATGACCAGATCACGCAAAGGCACAGCCCAAGCCTCGATCAGGCCCTCATCATCTACTTCCCAGTTCGGGACACGGTAAAGCTCTTCTGTTCGCTGTGAAAGCGCAACACCAAAATTTTCGTCTTCTTCAAAATCCCAGTCGTTTTGATTCATTTATGTCCTTATTAGCATGTCTTTGCGAGGGAGTTTTATCCTCGAAGCAATCTCACATAAAAAGGAAGACTACTTCGTGAAAAGACACTCGCAGAGGCATATCTTTATTTTATTTTCTTCTTACTCAAAACTGCTCGCACCGCAGCAGTCACAAATATAGAGCCAGCAGACAGAAGCAGGATGTTTTTCTCATCCACAATTTCCAACGCCCGTGCAACAGCCGCTTCGACAGGTTCGACAGCCTCACCCTTGACCCCAACTTGCTCAGCAAAGGTCAACAAGTCCTCTGCCCCAACCGCACGTGGATGCACCGATTTCGTTAGAATCACTTTCTCCAAACGACCAGCCAATGCCGCGATCATTTCGGCTACATTCTTATCTTCAGAAATGCCAAAGATCATCACCACAGGTTTCTCTGGGAAATAATCTTCCAGCGTTTTATCAAGTTTGGTGAAAGAATCCGGATTATGGGCAGAGTCTAACACAATGGGCGGTTTTTCTTGCCAAATCTCAAAGCGACCGGGCCATTCTGCATCGGCAAAACCTTGTTTGAGCTGGGCGGCGTTGAAGATCAATCCCTCCTGGCGAGCGACAAGCAAGGCTGCATAAGCGGTGACAGCATTCTCGACCTGATGATCGCCCAAAAGCGGAATGCTGAGCTTCATCTTGGGTCCGTATTTAACCCAAACTTCGAGCATTTGCCCGTCGATGGTTTTCTTCTTCACTTCGTAGAAAATATCGCGTCCAACGAGGGTTAACGGTACATCGTGCTCTTCAGCAACCAGATCAAGAACGGAAACAGCTTCCGGGACTTGGGGCGAAGCGACAATGGGATGCCCGGGTTTAACGATCCCTGCTTTTTCGCGGGCAATCAGCGTGAGCGTATTCCCCAGCACGGCGGTGTGTTCCAATGAAAGCGATGTGATCACAGAGACCAAAGGCGTGACGATATTGGTCGCGTCCAACCGCCCACCCAAACCAACTTCGATGACGGCTGCGGTAATATTTTGCCGAGAGAAATAGAGAAAAGCGAGGGCGGTGGTCAGCTCGAAAGTGGTGATATAGGGAACCTGCACCACGGCGGGTTTGATCTCTTCGACGAGGGCTGCAAATTCATCCTGCGGGATGGGAACGCCGTTAACTTGCATGCGTTCAGTGAAATCCTGCAAATGGGGCGAGGTATAAAGCCCAACTTTGTAATTGGCAGCACGAAGCGCGCTGGCGGTAAATGCAGCGGTGGAGCCTTTGCCTTTTGAGCCCGCAATATGGATGATGGGATAATCATTTTGCGGGTCGCCGAGCAGGCGCATAAGCTCGCACATTCGGTCGAGGTTGAATTCGGCTTTTGCCAATTCGGAGGCATGTTTCAGGCTATAATCTACGAAGGAGTAGAGATAGTCGAGGGCGTTGTTATAAGCGGTTTCTGTATTCATTAATAGGATTGTAAATCGTTTATCGGGATTAGTAAATCGTTATCACGAATAACGAGAATTTGGCGAATGAAACGAATAATTATGTCATTTATAATGAGAGCTACGTTGGTTGAGTAGGCGATGCTTTTCGCCGTATCGAAACCAACAATCTGAGAAGAGGTCTGCCTTTGTGGTTTCGATACATCCCTTTAAAAGCATTCGGGATTACTCAACCACCATCAAAAAATAAAGGGAATTCAATCATGGCAAAAGAAAAATTTGCAGCATTTTTTAGTTATGTCCATCAGGACGATGAACACGATGGAGGCAGACTCACAAAAATCCGTGAATGGTTCGAGGGAGAGATCAGTGCCCAAACAGGGAAAAAATTCGAAATCTTTCAAGATCGGGAAGATATAAAATGGGGAAATGCTTGGGAGGAAAGAATCAATGGCGCTTTAGATGGCAGCACTTTTCTAATTGCTGTAATCACACCCCGTTTTCTTCGCAGTGCCTACTGTCGCAAAGAATTTCAACGCTTTGCCAAACGGGAAAAGGAACTTGGCCGAAATGACCTAATTTTGCCTTTGCTCTATATGGACACACAAGGTTTGGATGACCCTGATGACGAAGTTGCAGTGGCTATTTCCAGCCGACAATATGCAGATTGGCGTCACTTACGCTTTGAGCCTTGGACAAATCCTGATGTACGAAAACGTTTATCTGAGCTTTCAAAGATGGTTTGCGATGCGATGCCAAAGCCTAAGCCCAAAGCAAAGAAATCGAGCAAACCTAAACAAGAAAAAGAAAATCATGTTTCAGAACAAATTATAGAAACTTCATCACGCAAGCCTGCTGTCTCTGTCGAACCACTTACCCTTATTGTAGACCCTATGCCACGACGTGGTGATTTCACCACAATTTCAGAATCCATCCAATCTGCAGAACCTGGCACACGCATATTGATTCGTCCAGGACTATACAAAGAAGCCCTTGTTTTAGACAAAGCGCTAGAACTAATTGGAGATGGTGAACGTGATGAAATTGTTGTGGAAACTACAGACAGTGATGTGCTTTTATTCAAAACAGAATTCGGACGCGTGTCTAATTTGACCTTACGGCAAGCAGGTGGTGGAGAATTCTTTGCAGTCGATATATCACAAGGCCGACTAGAGCTAGAAGATTGCGATATTACTAGCCAATCTCTGGCTTGCGTTGCTATTTATGACGATGCCGACCCACGCTTGCGTCGCAATCGTATCCACGATGGGAAGCAAGGTGGTGTTTTTATATATGAGAACGGCAAAGGGACATTGGAAGATAATGATATCTGGGGCAATGCGTTTGCAAATGTAACGATAGGTGAAGGTGGTAATCCAATCCTACGTCGCAATCGTATCCATGATGGGAAGCAAGTTGGTGTTCTTGTATATGATAATGGCAAAGGAACACTGGAAGATAACGAGATTTGGGGGAATATCAGCAATTCTGGCGTAGTTATTAGAACAGGCGGAACTCTGACCTTACGCCGTAACACAATCACAAAACATAAATATAATGCTATTTGGATTTATAACAATGGTGGTGGCATATTTGAAAACAATGATTTACGTGGAAATAAAAGAGGGCCATTTAAGATTGATAATAGCAGCAAAGAAAATGTTACGATGAGCGGAAATATTGAAGAGTAACCTTTCATGCTCTCAACATTGCATCTCCGCCTTCACAACTCACCAAAAATATTGACAAAAAAAAGAGAGCATAGTAATATCTTTTGGCTATGGCGAGGTAGCTCAGTTGGCAGAGCGGAGGACTCATAAGCCTTAGGTCGAGGGTTCAAGTCCCTCTCTCGCCACCATAGAAAAAACCTGTCTAAAAAGACAGGTTTTTTTGATTCTATAAGGTCGGTATAAGAATTTTTATTCGCCGAAGAAGAGCGCCATCCAGACTTCCCATTTCATCAGCCGCGCTGCCGGGGGCTGAGGGGGAGAACTATCCAGCAAAGGTGCGCCATCTGCAGGGATGGGGACAAAGCGCTGGTCACCAGCCTGAATTTCGCCATTATCTCTGGCTTCGCCCTCGGTCACTGGCTCCGAAGTCGCTTCTGCGATCTCCGTTTGCAGAGCAATTTGAGTCTCAAAGGCTGCCGTCGCCTCAGCACGGACATAGGCGGCTTTCTCGTTAAGGTGATTTAGCTTTTCAAGACGGGCGTTATAGTCCATCATCACGAAGATCAACAAAACAACAGCGACGATAATAATAATTTCTCTGAGATAATTCTTCCAGAATTTCATAAGCATATCTTACTCTGCCTCTATGAGCTTGGCAAGTTTTATTTGAGCAAAAACTCAAAAAACACCTGTAAATAAATTGACGCTCTCTCACCCCTCTGGTATACTAGCGCGCTGGAGTGTCGTACCCTTCGCTCCAAAATCTATTAACCAAAAGGGCTAGAGAAAAGAAAAATGAAAGTATTATTACTCAAAGACGTATATAACCTTGGTCGTGCTGGCGATATTAAAAAAGTTGCCGATGGCTATGGCCGTAACTTTCTCATGCCAAAAGGTTTGGCTGTTCTTGCTACTGCTGGCGCGCTCAAACAAGCCGACCGGATTCGTATCAAAGCTGCCGAACAACGCACAGCACTTAACGAAGAATTGGGCGGTTTAGCTGCACAGGTCGAAGCCTTGCGCCTCGTTTTCCCCGCCAAAGCCGGTGAAACAGACAAACTTTACGGCTCTATCACCAATCAACAAGTTGCCGATGCTGTCGCCAAAGAAACTGGCTATAACATCAAAAAACAACAACTCGAAGTACAACCTATCCGCACTTTAGGTGAACACATCGTTGCCGCCCGCCTGACAATGGATCTTGTTCCTGAATTCACTGTCCTCGTTTACCGTGAAGGCGAAGCCGTTCCTGGAAGCAAAGAAGCCTTAGAAGCAGAAGAAAATGCTGCCGAGGCAGCCAAAAAAGCAGAAGCCGCGGCTCTGGAAGCTGAAAAGGAAGCAATTGCCAGAGAAGCGAAAGAAGACGAAGAATACGGTGATGACTACTCAGAATACTAATTCTTTGTCTTCATAAAAAACTGTAATCCGAATTAGAAAATATCACCGGTTCTCCTAATCATGCGGGGAATCGGTGATTTTCCTTAACCATGCCCTCAACTATTGGTCAGCAACTAAAAGCAGCCCGCTTAGATCGAAATCTCAGCCTCGAAGATGTCCTTGAGAACACCCATATCCGCATCAAATATCTCAAAGCCCTCGAAGCCGATGATTTCTCTATCATGCCATCGCCCGTACAAGGGCGTGGTTTTTTACGCAGCTATGCCCAATACCTAAAGCTCGATATTGACAAACTTCTCGAAGAGTTGCGCAGCGCAGAAAAGCAAGAAAGTGCTGAAGCCTTCCAAAAAGTTGAAGATGAGAAAATTTTAACTGAAGAACCAAACGCGATACCTATCCCAGAAGAATCAGCATCCGAAACACTTTGGGAGCGATTTCAACATCGCCTTGCCGAAACGCTCGCAAGCTCTGAGCCTGATTCGGTGCAAGAGACAAAATCTATCCCCATAGCGGAGGCAAGCCAAAAAAGAGCGCGCCCCGAAACACCTGTCGATGTAGAGGAAACGCTCCAGACGGCAAGATCCGAAAAGCAAGAAGAATCCCAAGTTGTTTTCAAATCCATCGGGACAACTTTGCGTGAACGGCGCGAGATGCTTTCGCTCACCCATTCGGAAATCGAAGGGCATATCCACTTACGCCCGCATTATTTGACCGCATTAGAATCGGGGGATTTTGAAGCCCTGCCTTCGCCCGTTCAAACACGGGGTATGTTGAGCAATTATGCCGACTTTTTAGATCTGGATACCGAAAGACTGCTGATCCATTTTGCGGAGGGTTTGCAAGCCCAACGCCTTGAACGGCATATTGAAACACGCGAACACCTTGAAGGCACACAGAAAAAACGCCGCCGCTTCTCCTTTGGTTCTTTTGTTGCCCCAGACTTGATCTTTGGCATAGGCATGGTTGCATTACTGATCGCTTTTACAGTTTGGGGGTTGGGAAGGATCGCAAACTCTCGCGTAGATGCAGAAATACAAGCAACAGCACCACCTTCCATTGCCGAAGTTCTGATGACAACACCAACTGCACTTTTTACAGAAACACCCACCCCAACCATTGTCGTTAATACTCCTGCTCCAGAAGCAGATGGGGCTACAGAAGTGCCCATAGAAGATGCGCTGCCCGAAGGCGAAAATTTGGGCGTACAGATATTAGTGACTATGATGGAACGTGCCTGGCTGCGCGTGAGCGTAGATGGCGAAGTTGTTTTTGAAGGACGCTCACAACCGAATGCTACTTTTGTTTATGAAGGTAATGAAAGCGTAGAAGTACTAACAGCAAATGGCGCGGGCGTAAGAATTGCTTATAATCAACAGGATATGGGGCTGATGGGTGGATTTGGCGAGGTTGTGCAACGTCTTTACGGTGCACGCGGTATCTTAACCCCAACGGTAACGCCGACAAGCCTTGCGACGGCAACACCTACCCCAACAATTACGCCTTCGCCGACACAAACGTCCACCGCGGTAAATACAGAGGCTGTCCAATAAGCAGCCTACTCTCAATTGTCTCTGTTCGGGAGATTGCTTCGGCGATGAAACTGCCTCGCAAAGACGTATATAAATAAGGTTATTTTTATCTCTGGTTAAAACATGAAAGAAAATACATTTCACTTAGTTTCACTAGGCTGCGCCAAAAACACCGTTGACTCGGATTCGATGGCACAGCTTTTATTACAGGATGGCTACAGCGCATCCGAAGACCCTGCTCTGGCAGATGTTCTCATCGTCAATACTTGTGGATTTATCGGCCCTTCCCGCGATGAATCCATCGAAGTACTGAACGAACTTGCCGAAGAAAAAATCGAGGGGCAATTGCTTATCGCAGCCGGATGTCTCTCACAACGGTTTAGCGAATATGTGGCAGAGAAAGTTCCTGCCATTGACGGGATGCTCGGTACACGTCGCTGGATGGATATTGTGACAGTCGTCAAGAAACTCCGCAAAATGCGCAATAATTATCGCCCCGAGATTTTGTATCATTTGCCAGAAAATGCCAAAACTGTTGGCACAGATGAAGGCGAGGTTTTACGCGCCAACGTCTTTGGCTCCAGCGCTTATATAAAAATAGCCGATGGCTGTCGCCGTCCTTGCGCTTTTTGCTCGATCCCGCTCATCAAAGGCACAGCTGTCAGCCGCCCCCTCGAAGATATTGTAGAAGAAGCTGAAATTCTCTACGAGAATGGTGTGCTTGAACTTATTCTGATTGCCCAAGATAGCACTGATTATGGACACGATCTCGGCATGAAAGACGGGCTTGCCATTTTGCTCGAAGCAATCACAGACGCTGTCCCCGACATAGACTGGATCCGTATCATGTACGCTTATCCTGGCTATGTCACTGACCGCTTAATTGACGTGATGGCAGAACGTCCGCAAATTTTGCCCTATCTCGATATTCCCCTTCAGCACGCTTCCCCCGCCGTGCTAAAACGCATGAAACGCCCCGCAAATATGGATTGGGTATATAAAACCCTCGCCAAAATGCGTGAGCGTATTGAAAATCTGACCATCCGAACAACTTTTATTGTCGGGTACCCGGGCGAAACCGAAGAAGAATTTCAGGCTTTACTCGATTTCCTTGAAAAGACTCGCTTCGATCGTGTCGGTGCATTCACCTTTTCTTTTGAACCCGGCACAACCAGCGAGCCGCTTGGCGATCCTGTCCCAACCGAAGTAAAAGACAAACGCTGGGAACGCCTGATGGAGCTACAGCAGAACATCTCTCTTCAAATTAACCAGTCCTATGTCGGTAAAACGCTCGATGTCCTTATCGAAGGCTACGACGAAGAGCAGGGCATCTCCATTGGTCGCTCTTATCGTGATGCGCCCGAAATTGATGGCATGATCTTCATCGAAGGTGATGCCGAAATTGGCGAGATTGTCCCTGTCCGCATCACAGGTGCAATGGCATATGATCTCACTGGCGTACTAACGTAAATTGTGTAGGGGCGGGTCTAAGACCCGCCCCTACTTTTTGAAAAAGGAAATAAATATGTTCGACATCAACAACCCCGAAGTCAAATTCGCTCTCGATGCTGTTCGTCAGGCCGCAAAGCTTGTCAAAACAGTCCAAACCGAAACTGCCGATAACGCCCTCACCAAAGGCGATAAATCCCCCGTCACGGTTGCGGATTTCGCATCTCAAGCCCTTGTTTCCCACATGCTGATGGAACATTTTCCCGATGCTGTTTTGGTCGGAGAAGAAGCATCAGATGCCCTCAAGGAAGATGGTGCGGAACATCTTCTTGAGCAAGTCACAGGATACGCTGCCCGCTTCATCCCAAAAAGTACAGCTGATTCTGTTTGTGAGTGGATTGACCGAGGAGCAGCAGACCCCGCTAAACGCTTCTGGACACTTGATCCCATCGACGGGACAAAGGGCTTCATTCGCGGCGACCAATATGCCGTCGCCCTCGCCCTCGTCGAAAATGGCGATGTCAAAATCGGCGTGCTCGGCTGCCCCAACCTGACAGATGGCTATATCTCCGAGCCGGGCGGCGCAGGCACGTTGATGATCGCAGTACGGGGAGAAGGGACGTGGTTAACGGAAATGGATAATGCCGAGAATAATGATTGGAAACGGATTCAAGTCTCCCCACGTGCGAACCCGAGTGAAGCCCGTCTGATGCGCTCATTTGAATCGGGGCATACGGATGTGAGCAAAATCGACGAGATTGCATCCGCTTTAGGTACAGAAGCTGATCCTATCCGGATGGACAGCCAAGCAAAATATTCTGTGCTGGCTGCAGGTGAGGGCGAGGTCATCTTGCGCTTGCTTTCACCAAAAATGCCAAATTATCAGGAAAAAATTTGGGATCAAGCCGCTGGCGCAATCGTCTTGGAAGAGGCAGGCGGAGGGATTAGCGATCTCGATGGCAAACCACTCGATTTCTCGTCGGGACGCAAATTGGTCAATAATCGCGGCGTGCTGGCAACAAATGGACATCTGCACGAAGCCGCGTTGAAAGCCCTGAAAGAAGTTGGGGCGTAGACAGAAAAAAGGAGAGACCGAGTATTTCAAAACACTCGGTCTTTTTTTATAAAAAACAGTTGATTTCTAAATATGCGATTTTTTAACCACTATTTAGTATGGTATTATCTTTTTTGTCCTGTAAAAGTTATATCAAAAGTGGAAGGGGAAAAGATGAGAAAAAAGAATAAAGGTACAGCTAAAAAAATGATAAAGATTATCTTTGGCCTAATTTTCTTATGTGTGTTCTTATTTGTGAGCCTTGATTTTCTCTTAAGCCCTGTGTCAGATAGCGAGATGGGTAACCATGTTGCCTCTCATGTTATCCCAATGATTCTTTCTTTTGGTATTGCTGCTTTTCTTTTCTTCTGGAACCCTGTGTCAACAGCTGATTATTTCAAATACCATAAAAGTCTTTACGAGGAGCCGCGGACTCCTGGCGAGTTGAATTTTATCCGAGATAAAAAGTTCAATAAAGGAAAATATAAATACGAGCTTGGGAAAAATGAAGGGCTTTATGTATATGAAAGGGCTGCCAAAACAAAAGTGACGGAACAGGGAATTTATTTTTACGATAAAACTGGGATACGTATTGAGCAGGTTCTTTTTAGTCAAATTGAAAAAATAGCGAATAACTCTAATTATATAATCTTGTTTGATGACCCTGATAAAAAATATCTTCCTGGATGGCTAATCAGTGCCCATAAGGAAAAAATTGGGATGTGGATTGTGAACCGGGAAGGAATGGAGCGAAAAACAATTACACATTCTCGTGAGCACCCTTCTGGACGTGGCCTTGTCACTGCCAAGGAATATTTTTATGCAAGAAGGAGTGGGGGAACGTCAAAGTCGTTTATGCAGGCAAGGAAAGTACAATAGCTGGCAAACTACTGCACAAAGCGGCGCTGAAAGCTCTGAAGGAAGTTGGGGCGTAAGAAGAAAAAAAGAGAGCGAGTGTTTTTGAAACACTCGCTCTCTTTTTTGTAAGTGGGAATATCTCTTGACAAATTCTACAAAACAACTAAAATGTAAGTGGTCGCTTACATTTTGAGCATTTTATGAAAAACACAACATCTTCCCGAAAAAAGAAAGCCCGTCAACGCATCCTTGATGCGGCGGCAGAATCTTTCCAGTCGCTTGGCTACGCCCGTACCACCACGCAGGGGATTGCCGACAAGGCTGGTGTTGCCGAAGTGACCCTCTTCCGTCATTTTGGCGATAAGCAGAAACTCTTTCATGCCGTTTTTCAGCAGATAGGTGGTGGTGTGAACTTTGGTATGCTCGAAGCACAGCTTATCTATGATTTTGCAGCGGATTTACATCTCATCAGCGAGCACGCCCTGCGTTTCTTCCTCGAGCAGCAAGATACGATCCGCATGTTGATGTTCGAATCGATTCATTTCCCAGAAATGAAAACTGCGCTGGCGCAAAACCCGAAGGGCATGATCGAGCTGTTGGTGCGCTATTTTGAAAAACAGCGTGATAAAGGCAAAGTGCAGGTGGCCGATCCACAGGTCACGGCGCAAAGTTTTTTGAGCATGATTTTTGGGTATGCCGTCGGTATGCACCCTGTCAGAGATTTGCTGCCCGCTGAAATTCCCGTCGAAAAGATGAGTTCTGAATTTGTGCGTATCTTCTTAGCGACGCTAAAACCAAACAACCAATAAAGGAAAATAAAAATGACTCTCAAAGAATATTTTGCTTGGTTCAAACGAGATTGGGCAAAAGCGGGGTTCCTTATCTCCATCTTTCTCTTTGTCTTTCTCTTCGCCTTAGTCAAGGATACCGACTTTGTTCTCTTTCTGCTCCTTTTGCAAACACCCCTCTATCTGCTCCATGAAACCGAAGAATATGTCTTCCCAGGTGGCTTCGGCAAGTTTTTCAATATGGATATCATGAAATTCGAGACGGAAGATAAGCCCCTCGACGAGGACTTTGTTTTCTATCTCAATATCATTTTGATCTGGATCATCTTGCCTGTTTTTGGCTTGCTCGCCGCTAAAAATTATGACTATGGTCTTTGGTTGCCCTACTTCTCATTTTTTGCCGGTCTTTCACATATCGGATTGGGAATTAAAGCCCGCAAACGCTATAACGCCGGTTTGGTCGTCAGTCTTTTGCTGAATATCCCTGTGGGGGCTTGGTCGGTGCTTTATCTTGTGGATCAGGGTTTTCTCCCGAATATTTTTCTGAACCCTCACTTTTTTATTGGTCTAGGTCTCAACTTAGCGCTGCCGGTCATTGGCCTAGTGAAATATAAAAAACATCTACGCACGCTCAACGTTTGAGCAGTGAAAGAGTTAATAAAAAAATGCTCAAGGGAAAAACCCTTGAGCATTTTTGCTTTAATCGATGTAAATTTACGTTATCCGCGTCTTATCTAGGCTGCCCTTGCTAGTGCCGTCATCCCCAAGGTCAAAATTGCCAAAATCAAATTCAATTTTAGCAAGAGAGCTTCATGTTTTTGCAAAGCTTCTACCTCCGCCATATCCCCGCTCTTTTGCTGTCGTAGCATCGCTCGTCGCATGGATGGTAGCAACCACCAAGTCTGCGCTGCGCTAATAATGATCATCGCTAAAAAGAAAATATGTTTAATCAGAATGGACGAAGCCCACTGCCCGCTGATGGCGAGAAAGCCTTCATAATTAGCGTTTGCGCTCATCTGGAACATGCCAGTTGCCAGCAAAAGCGCAATGCTGAACCAAGCCAGCGGATCAAGCCGCTTTTGGATGGCTTCGAGCAATATCCCCTGCGATTTGATGTCCACCTTGCGAAGGGCGGGCAAAATCAGCAGGCTTAAAGCAGCAAGGCTACCGAGCCAAAGCACGGTAGCCAGCATATGTGCCCAATAAGTGAGGGCTAAAGCCCAAACGGGCATGGTATCCATTCTTTAGGGAGTAGTGGGCGTTTCTGTTGGCGTATCTACGATAATAATAGCAGTTGGCTCTGGCGTTGCTGTTGGCGGGTAGCAAATTTCATAGGCTTTCTTTGAATTTTTTGCAGCGACTTCATCCAGTGCGCCATAAGCCAAGGCATTTGAGTATTGAGCGTAAGCACCGCAGGCATCATTATTTTTATTATAAAGTTGGTCGCCGTAACGCATGAGCGCATAATAATGGCGCTGTCCCGCAGTTTGATTCGAAGCGCCATCCCAGATATTGGGGGCAAAGGAAGCCAGTTGACCAAAGTAATTCACTGCCTGTTCCCAATTGATCTCCCAAAAAGTAGCCGCAGTGATATAAAGCCGCGCATTGCCGCGCATATTATTTGCCGTACTATCAAGGGGTCCAAAACGCTCTGCCAATGTCAAAAAGTAAATACCACCTTCGAGATCGCCCTCTTTGGTGATCTTATCA
The DNA here is from genome assembly GCA_018648685.1 of Anaerolineae bacterium. Taxonomy (GTDB): domain Bacteria; phylum Chloroflexota; class Anaerolineae; order Anaerolineales; family Villigracilaceae; genus Desulfolinea. Next base: position 3,560 of record JABGQT010000108.1, on the reverse strand, counting down.
TAACCATTTTGACGCAAAGAAAAGTAATACATTCCGTCTACTTCAGCAGTGCGATAACTGGGGTCTTCCTTGCGAAGCTGATCAAGCGCAGCAACGGCATTTGCCCAATCACCGGCATTTATCAGGGCTTCGGCGTTCGCAAAGATCGCTTCCACGCCGCGCATATCGGGTGTTGGGGTCAAGGTTGGGGTCAGCGTTGGCACAGGTGTTGCTGTAAAGCTCATCCCCAAAATTGCTTCTGCCATCCCCTCAGCAGCACCGGGATAACTTACATCGTGCTGCACGATATATTCAAAGTGTTGGCGAGCGTGATCGTAGCGTCCTTCTGCTAAAGCGATTGCGCCTCGTTCAAACTCTACACCAAGCGATGCTGAAATCTGCGTTGCTTCTGCATCAGTGCGTACCGTGATCCCAGAGTTATATCCGCCAAAAACCCCCAAGGCAATGATAATAAAAAAGCCTAAAAGGGTAATCCAAAATCGTTTTCTGCGCGGATTTTTCTGCGCTTTCATTGGTTGTGTTGATTCAGTTGTTTCAGACATGGGGGCTATTATACACGTTTACAAATTAAAGAGAAGGCGCACTTCTGTCCATATAATTGGCAGCGCAACGCCTATGCCAACCAGCATTCCGATGATAGCAGTCACAACCGCCCCACCGGGGAGATAGAGCGCAATTGCATAAGCGGATACGCCACCGAGCAAGGCTGCTGTTAATCCCCGCAAGAGGGATGGAAGTGCCGTAACGCGCGTGGGTAAACGTGCATTCATTATATAAAGCATCACCCCGGCTTCAACAACTACCGCTAATTCTGCCAACGCAAATCCGGTTGCGCTCAATTCGGGGAAATAGTTCAAAACAATGATTCCTCCCAAGATATACAGCCCAAAGCGCAGGAAGATCGTAAAGAGGGGCACAAGCGCCTCTTTACGTGCATAAAATGCCCGCGATAAGACTTCCTGAATGGCATATCCCGCCAGCGTCAGGAGGAAGGCGCGCGCTGTCCACGTGAGGAGATGGGTGCCTCCCACGTCGAAGCCGAAAACCAAGCGTACCAACGGTAGCAAACCTGCGGACAAGATTGCAGCGGCGGGGAGTGTGAGCGCGATCATCACACGGATAGCTTTCTCTATCGTTTCACGGAACTTCGTCCAATTATCCGTTGCCGCATATTCCGAAAGCGTAGGCAAAATAGCGGTCGCGATAGCTGTGCCCAAGAGCGTTTCAGGGACTTGCATAATCATCCAACCATAGGTCAGGGCGGTGACTGCGCCAATTTCATCCATCCGCGAAGCAAAATTATCGCGCGCGATGAAAACGAGCTGAATACCAAGCATGGTGATGATGCGCGGTCCCATGATCTTGAGCGCTTTGACCACGCCTTCATCTTTGATCGTGATCGAAGGTGTCCAGCGGAATTGGTATTTCACCAGCCCCGGAATTTGGATACCAAGATGCAACGCTGCGCCGAGAATTACACCATAAACCAGTCCATAAATGCCCAATCCGAGCGCAGGTAAAGTGATGCCGAGGAAGCTATAAGGCTCAGAAGGTGAGAAAACTAACGCCCCAAAAATTTGCCCGATATTGTAGAGCATGGGCGCCATAGCGGGCAATAGGAAATGCTGATTTGCCTGTAAGCCACCCATCACCAAACCGCTGACCGAGAAAATAGTCGTGGCGATCAGGTTTAAACGCATCAACGAAATAATAGTCTCTTGCTGCTCGATACCAAATCCGGGCGCAATTCCGATCTCTGCTCGCACAATTTCTTCAGCAAAAATAGCGATAAAAACAGAGGCAACAGCCGTAATGAGAAATGCCAAATTTGCGATACGCGAAAAAAGTTTCCACGCTTCTGGTCTGCCACGCGTTGCCAGATACTCGCTCAAAACGGGAATGAGCGCCATCGACATCGCCCCGCCAGAGATGAGCGCAAAGAGCATATCTGGCAGGTTGTTGGCAACATTAAACGCATCTAACTCAAAAGACAAGCTAAATTGACGCGCAATAATAATAGAGCGTAAAAATGCCAGTCCTTTATCGAGCGCGAAAAATCCGCCGATTAGAAAGGAGGTGCGAGTCAGAAAAGAAAGTTTTTTCATGGAGTTCACCACAGAGACACAAAGGTCACAAAGATTTGTCGAAAAAGCACAAAGCTTTCTTTGTGGCTATAAAAAAATCGGTCATGGGTAAATTGAAGTGATATTGATTCTACGAGGAGCATGCTTTTGCGACGAAGCAGTTCCATCATCTGAAAAACGAGATTGCTTCAGCGATAAAACTGCTTCGCAAAATCATCATCACTTATTGTTTTACCACTACCCAAAAACCTTTGTGCGCTCTGTGCCTTTGTGGTGTAAAGACTAAACTTCGTCTGCGGGTTGGATTTTTTCTGCGCCGGGTAAAGTGCCAACTAAATTGGTGGGTTTGTGGATCAGTTGGGGCAGGCAACGCGGGCAAATGAAGAGCTTCCCTTCCTGATAATGTAAATCGAGCAAGGGGATTTCTTTTTCGGTTGTATTGCAATTGAAGCAGGTTTTCATTATTTATCTCCGATAAGAGTTACAGGTTTAAAAGTTGAAGATTGAAAGTGTACTTGCAAATCAACCAACCTGCAACTTGCATTAAATCGCGCCCTTCGAGATGCCCCCATCCACAAGCAAGCTCACGCCTGTGATATAAGAGGCCGCAGGCGAAAGCAAAAAAACAGCGGGGTCAGCGAATTCTTGCGGTTCTGCCATACGACCTAAAGGACAATCTTTCATTAACTTGGATATTTCCTCCGAGATACTCGTATCATTGGCTTGAGCACGCGCCGTCATCAATTCTGTAACCCGTTCAGTTTTCGTCCAACCCGGTAAAATAGAATTGAAGCGGATATTCTCCTCACCCAATTCTATAGAGAGCGACTTTGTCAGCGCAACCGTTGCCGCACGAATGCTATTGGAAAGAATTAGATTGGGAACAGGTTGCTTCACAGAATAAGAAGTGATCGCTAGCACACTCGCTGCATCTGATTCGCGCAAATAAGGCAGCGCTGCTTTGATGAGACGAACGTGACTCATCAAAGAGAGATCAATTCCTTTTGCCCAATCTTCTTCAGTAAAAGATTCAAATCTACCTGGGGGAGGTCCGCCCGCATTGGTGACGAGCAGATCCAGCCCCCCGAGAGCATCTACAGCCTGCTTGACGATTTTTCCTGGCGCAGAGGCATCACTCATATCAGCGGGAAGGGCAAATACCGATACATTTTGCGCGTCTGCAATTTCTTTTGCGGCAACTGAGAGTTTTTCAGCACCACGACTACTTATGGCTACACGACATTTTTCTGCGGCGAGGGTATTGGCAACGGCATAGCCTAGTCCACGTGAGGCACCGATGACGAGGGCACGTTTTCCTTTGAGACCTAAATCCATTTTTGTTCTCCTTGTGTATCACGAATGTTGCGAATGGGGCGAATAGTTCGAATAAAAGCAAAAAGGCTCAAAGGGAATTTGTAATCCCTATAATGACCCCCAAAAACTAGACCACAGGCTAAGATAGAATATCTGAAACTT
>JABGQT010000115.1 GCA_018648685.1 Anaerolineae bacterium | reverse complement strand
ACTTCTTCCCTTTTTTCGTTACGGGCTTCTCCTATAATCAGGCTAAATCCTTTTTCATTTTGCTCTGCAGAAGGACCTGGGGGGAGAAGACCAATTAATGCCTTGATGAAGTTCTTGGCAGGGCGGTTATAAAGCAGCCAGCCTAAATAACGGCTGGCACGCATAAAGCTGCGCATAATAGCGGGGAAAACCATATAAGCTTCAATATTAGGAATACCTGTGCTGTGAAAGGCTGTCGCGACATCGCCCCAGCCAACAGAAGTGACTGTAACGGGGCCGCGCCCAAAATCGACATCTTTTATTTTCCACGCAGGCGGGACTTGGATAAGTTTTCCATCACGTCGAATTGAGCCTTGACGGTCTATATTTTCGACGCCTGAGCGGGCTGTGCCGCGCGAAACACCGCCACCCACACCACGAATGGAGAGTTGCAAATATGTGGCAGAAGGCAATTTTTCTTGCAGGTATTTCAGTAAACAATCGGATGGAACAACATCAAATCCGGCACCGGGCATCATAATAATTTCTGCGGATTTTGCCTCTTCATCCAATGCAGCGACGGCTTCGAGTTCGGGAATCCCGCCGCCAATGTCGAGGTAATGAGTGCCTGTGCGTAGACAGGCTTCTGCCATGGCTTTGTATGTGTAGCCAAAGGGACCGGCGCAGTGCAGCGCCACGTCCACGTCATTGAGGACGGAATCTAATTTTTGGGTTTCTGAAAGATCAAAGGCGAGGGCTGGCAAGCCTAAATCCGCGTTTTGTTTACCCAGTTTTTTTTCGTCCCGTCCAGCCAAGATGGGGCGATGCCCGCGTTCTACGGCCAGTTTTGTGATCAGATTTCCTGTATAGCCGTATGATCCGTAAATGAGAAAATTTGTCATGGGTACTCTTTTAATTATGACTCTGCGAGGAGTATGCTTTTACGACGAAGCAGTCCCATAGACTAGAAGATTGCTTCGTCGGATAAAGCTCTCCTCGCAAATTCACCTATATTTTCAAGATACTTTCGCCAGAAATTCACCCAACTCGCGACAGCGGGATTCGATAAAGGGTTTGGCATCTTCTGGCTCGTCCATGTGGGCAACGTAGTTGACGAAATTCGCCATGCGTGCCATCCATAAAAGATGTAGATCGCGCTCATTAAACGGGGGCAAGTTTCTCTCACGCGCGTATCCCGCGAGGAATGCATCGGTCAGTGTTTTGTAATCTTTTCGATTTCTAAGATAGTAGAAAGAGATCGCAATATCTTGAAGCGGAAATCCGAAAACCATATCTTCAAAGTCGATGATGTGGAGCTTGCCGCGCGAAATGTGGACGTTCCAATAATGCAGATCGCCGTGAATAATAAAGGGATGAGAATCGCGGTACATGCCTGCTAAAAAGGGTGATACCCGATCTATAGTCGTTTCGAGCGTGGAGAGTTGCTCGGCGGTAAAAAGCGACGTGTACTCGGGCGTGTTATAAACCACCGGCTCATCGGGGAAGTAAAAAACCTTATCCCAACGTTTTGGTTGGACATAATTGGGCAGCTCAAGCCCCTCGGCGTGATTATGCATTTGTGCGACGATTTGCCCGAATTGCTCGTAATTTTTCGGCGAAATATGCTCTGCGAGTTGCACGCCAGGCACCCATTTGTAAAGGGCGCAGCGTTTTTCGTTAGGGATGCCCTCCATGCTTACGAAGGTAATATAGTCGCCGTCTTTTCGGGCAACTGACTCTACGACGCGCAGATCTGTGTCTCGGGCGAGAGCTGCCAGCCAAAACATTTCTGTTTGGTTTTCAGCAAGGCTGGAATCAAATTCGGAGTAGAGACGGATGACGTATTTGCTGCCATCTGTTGTATCCACACGGAACATGGTAGTGCTTTCAGTGGTCAAATAGCGAACACGGGCTACATCGATAAGGTAATTTTCGAGGGCTTTGATGCAGAGTTTTCGCAGACGTAAGATTTTTCCGCGAAAGGTGAGTTCTTCGTATGGTTTCATTTTTTTAACCAGATTGTTTTTGTCAGGGCTTATTATATTGTAAAATAAATACTTACATTCTTTCGTTTTTGTAATCCTAAGTTGGTTGTATCATCCCCAGTTTTTTATCAAGTTGGGGGAAAAAATTTAACAGACGCAGTAGAAGATAGCTGACAAGAAAAGCCATAATTAGACGTATGCCAATGATAATCCAATAATTAGCGCCAAAGATGACAAAAAGAAGAGTGTCTTCGAATACAGAGTGGGAGATCATTAGAAAGGTAGCGATATATAAAATTTCTTTGCGACTCAAATTCCCGCTTTTGGCTTCGTTGATTAGAATGCCCGCCCCGTAAGTGATCCCGAGCATTTGCCCAACAAAAATAGAAAAGGAAGTGTTGACCTTTTTTGCATATTCTTGCATGAACTTTGTAGACTTGATCCAATCCATGATAAAGATCATGATAGCGATCAAAAGAATCATTTTGATAGAAAGAAGTGTGGATTTTTTCAAAGAACCCAGAAGAAGTTCTAAAAAGCTATTGTAGTTTTGCGCGCTTACCGAAGTCTCTTCTATTGTGGTGCTAAAAAAGGAACTTGGGAGCAGCATAATGGGTACGACAGTGATAAACGCCATGATGCTCCGAAGAGCAATAGAATATAGATAGGAGATACCCAGCTTTTTCATAATAGCACTTTCTACGATCATGCTATGACAAACGCCAAGAAAGATTGCCAAAATTGTCCACTGGTAGGGTGTTAACTGAAGAGGAGCGGCAAAGGCAATTGCAGCATAATTATTGAGCAAAACTCCGCCTGCGATTGCCATCGCTGCTTCTGGGGGGAGATGAAGAAAGGAGGTAATCGGCTCAAAAAGAAGGCTGATATATTTTAAAAGGTCAAAATAGAGCAGAAGATCTGCCAAGATGTAGAGGGGAATGACAAGTTTTAGAATAAGAACTGCGCTACGCAGGGATGTTTCGAAACTGTTTTTCAGGATGGTTTTCATAGCGCAAGGATACTACCTTTTCGGTAAATTTTCATCAACTTTTACGAATAGATATGCGGCTAAGACGCCTGCGCCGAGAACAGCGAGAGCGAACCCGACCCCAAAATTGTCGGCGAGAAGCCCCAGCAGCGGGGCGAAAATGGCTGTCAGGATGGTCGAAAATTGTGCTTCAACGGATAATCCTGAAGCCATGATGCGACTATCTATTTGGTCGCTGATATAGGCGACGTTCATTGGGCGGCGTAGACTTGCCAACGCGTAGAAGATGAGAAAGACGATGATGGATAGAATCGTCAGATTTGCGGATGTGGCGAACCCGGCAACGAGGAGCATGGATGCACCAAATAAAAAGCTGAGATTGATGGCGCGTCCCAGACTGGGGAATCGCTCACTGAATCCAGCCGCGCTGCGGGAGGCGTAGCTGGTGAAAAGATAGATGACGAAGTAGACCAATCCGATCAGGACGGCGCTGCGCTGCATATCGCTGACGAGGAGTAAAAATGGAAGCGAAAGAGCAAAACTCTCTAGAATCGGTTGGAGATAATCTTTTGTGGATTTGAATAATGCGCCGAAAAGGGCGCTGTTTGAAATGGAGCGCAGAGCAAGCCGATTGGCAAATATCCCGCTGAAATCGCCGAGGGTCTTTTTAGATTGGCTCCAGATGTTTTTAAACGGAATATGTTGAAGATCGCCATCCAATGCTTTGGGGTACGAGAGCATGTTCAGTAAATCCAAAGTATATGGAATGGTTGCCGCGAGAAACATGATGCGATATTCTCCCGTGTAAAAGACGAGGGCCGCCGCGATGAGGGCGTTGAGCGCCGATCCGAGCTGCGAAAAGGAGCGCGTGCGCCCGTAATAGGCGACCTTGAGATGCTCGCGCTCGGTCATTTTAAGATGTTGGAGAATAAGGGCTTTGTGCGTGCCAGAGCGGAAAGCCTCGCCGAATGCGAAGAGGATCATGGCGAGCGCGTAGAGGGGAAAAGTGGCGAAAAGATAAAAAATGACGAAGGAGATCAGGTAGGAGACAAAGGCCATGACCATCGCCTTGCGCCGCCCGAAGGCATCGGCAAATACGCCGGTGGGGATCTCGAGGATATTCGTCGCCACATCGCGGATGGAGTAGAGAAACCCGATCTGTAAAAAGCTTAGGCCGGCTTCACGGAAGATGAGAATAATGAAGGGGTCGAAGAAACGCAGATTCTTGAGAAATCCGTAAGCGGCGAAGCGGGGGAAGAGTTTGTCGTTTTTTAGGTTCATGGAAAGTTGGGGTGTCTGGTGGTCTTATTCTAGAAGAGTATCTGCTCTTGTTAGTGGCAGTCTCCAAAATCAGCGTATGTCTTCTAAGAGTTCTTTTCTCTACGCTCTCTATACCATAACCATATTTCAATTACTGTCGCAATCAAAAGAAGTATTGGATTAGCCCAATAACTCACGCTAAGACCATCCCCTAAATTAAGATTATTTGAAAAACTAATATAGAGGCTTGATGCAAGAGAAATCGAGAGCCAAATACGGTAAACCTTTTTAACTTTAGTTGCTCTAGGTTTTATTTGATAAAAATTCCAGATAAGTAGTGAAGGAAGCGCAAAAAACCAAAAAACAATTGCTAACAATCTCAATGTAAAGCCAGATTTCACTAAAGCGGCGGGGATATTAACTAACCCAGGAAGGATGGTAAAAACGGTCATAAGGGTTCCGGCTTTTAAATAAAACCATATTCCAACTTGCCATTCATCATTCAAAGGCGCAAGAAGACATAAAATGATTGTAATACCAAGTACTGTGCGTATTTTCTTTTCCATAATACTCTGTCCCAATTTTAGTTTCTTTGAAAAACTACTGCTCTCTGCTCCCTGCCCTACTGATTACTATTTCCTGCTCCACTGATTCACGCTAGCTTTTCTTCCTCTTTAGAACCGTACTAATTTTAAGCTCTTCTTTGTTGATGATTCTTTTAATATTCCCACGATGCAGGTAAAAAGCGAGAAGCGTCATGAGAGCACCGATAATAATCAGAGCAGTCGGATATTCCAATATATAGGTCGTGATAGGCAAAGCGATAAAAGCTGTTAGAGAACCAACAACGATATAATCTGCGATAAGTGCGGGGAGAGCGACGAGGAGCATAAATAGGATGCCCAATTTCCAGTTGATGCCGAGCATCATGCCCGCCAGTGCGGCGACCCCTTTTCCGCCGCGAAAATTCATATAAAAAGGAAAAAGATGGCCAAGTATCGCCATGATGCCAGCCAGATAGGCCAGATCGGGGTTTTGAGGGTAAATCCACTTTACGAGGAGAACAGCCAACATTGCTTTGAGAACATCTACAAAGGCTACAATAAAGCCATATTTCCATCCCATGATGGCAGTGATATTGGATGCACCGGCATTCCCGGAGCCATGTTCGCGGATATCCGTTTTTGCAACCAGCTTGCTGAGGAAATAGGCTGGCTGGATTGAGCCGAAGAGATATCCTATAAGAAGGGCGATGATTATTTGACCGAGCATTTATTTTCTCCTACACAAAATCAAAAATACGAGAGCCTATGCAATATTGGCAATTGTATCAGCGTTCAGGAAGGTGTATCTTTGTTATAATGGCGGTCTGTATTGTGGCTTCGATATACTAGCCACCCTTAGGAACTTATGACAAAAAAACGAATTTTCATCATCGCCGATCACGGCATGGCACTCATCTACTTCCTGCAAAGCGACGTCGTTCAAACCCTCCTCGACTCGGGCATCGAAATCGTCCTCTTCACCGACGACGAGACCAAAGACCGCATCGCCGAGCGTTTCGGGCAAGACGGGCTTATTTTCGAAGGGCTGCGGCTCAAAGAAGCCAACAAATACGCCAAAAGCGTCCAACCCCGCATCCAAGCCCTGCTCATTTACCTGCGTCGAGTCGGCGGCTCTTGGCGCATCAATAACGAAGCCGAAGACAGCCATATCTGGGAAGTGCTCAAAGAAAACACCTGGAAATTCCGCATCGGCATCTGGCTCCCCTCCGCCATCGCCATCCTCTTCCTGCGCTCTTTCAAATGGGCACGCAAACTCCTCGTGCGGATGCAGATGAACTTCACCGCCGACATCTACGCCGATCTCTTCGAGAAATACCAGCCCGACCTCGTCATCGCCTCCACCGCAGGCTGGCGAATTGACCGTTATATGCTCCGTGAAGCTGTAAAACACAATGTCCCCTCAATGGCAGCTATTATCGGATGGGATAATCCGAGCAGCTACGCGATTCCCGGCGCATTCATGGATTGGGCAACCTGCTGGTCCCAAAAACAAAAGGATGAACTCGTTCGTGGCTCCGACTGGGTTGCCGACCGAGTACATATCGGTGGCATCCCATCTTATGACGGCTACTTCCGCAAGACCTGGCTCATGCCCAGAGACGAGTATTTCAAACTCCACGACCTTGACCCGAACAGAAAACTCATCTCCTATGCCTGCTCCTTTGTCCACTTTGCACCCAACTATCCGAATGTCGAAGCCTTAGCCAAAATGGTCGATTCGGGGCAATTAGATGAAGACGCACAACTGCTCATTCGTCTGCACCCAAGCCACTTTCAAGATCGTCCCGCCATCTTTGCGGAGGAAAGAGAGCTAATCCACGCCCTCGAAGAAAAATATGATAACGTCCACGTTGTCCGTCCAGTCGCATTGGGTGGCTCTTTGGGCTATTATGGCGGCGAAGACATGGACGAGAAAACATCCATGATGGCATACTCGGACGTTTTCGTGACAGTCTACTCGACGATGGTCGTTGAAGCGGCTGTGCACGACCGCCCGATTGTGGCGGCGGTAATTGACGTGCCCGGTGGCTGGAATCGTTCCGGAAAATACTCGCTCGCGCTGCAAAAAATCGGCGGCTGGCCCACGCATCTACGCTTTAGAGAAGCGAATGCGGGGCGGGTGGCAAAGAACGCCGCTGAATTGCAGAATATCGTCAACGCCTACCTGAACAACGCCACGCTCGATGGGCAGGAACGCAAAACCTTCATCGAACAGGAGATTACCTACACCGATGCGACATCGGGGAAGCGAACGGCTGAGTTCATTTTGAAGGTTTTGGGTGAGGAATAGGACACAGATTTTCGCTAATTTTTCGGATTTACACGGATTTATGGAGGATAAAATGCGTAAAACACTCAGTATTCTTTTTGTTGCAGTGATGGCAATTTTCTTGTCAGCCTGCGGTTCAAATACATCAGAAGAAACCGTTAATACAACAGAAGTTGCAGATGACGGTTTCATACCAGCCGAATATATCAGCACATCAGGCTCGGCCCAACCAGGTGAAGAAACCCGCATTCAGTTGGAAGATGGTGCAGCGATTGTTGTTCCTTCTAACTCCATCGATAATGACGTTAGTTTTATCGTTGAGCGTAGTCCAGAAAAAGCAAAAACTTTGCCACCATTAGGGGATAATGTTGTTCAATTAGGCGATTTTTATAATTTTGAAGTCACTGAAGGCGAAATAATTGGACCAGTGGACTTGGTGCTCCCATTTGATGAAGCATTAATTCCAAGAGAACAAGGTGTTTTAGTTTTTGGTTATCCCACAGAAGATGGTTGGGAATATATTCCAGTAGAAGCCCAAGATGATAAAGTTACACTTTACACTGCGCAAGTCGGCGACCCTTTAATTGCGTGGCATTTTGTTGAGACAGATCTTAAAAACTCGGCTGTTTGCGACCCTAAAATCCCATTATCGCTAACTCAAAACGGAGAGTCTTTTTTATTGCAAGGAAAATTAGATGTACGCAGTCGCAATATTCTTGAATTTTTTGGTGGAGCAAACCCCAAACCAGCAGCCAGCGTACGTGTTCACATCAAAATAAATCAGAGGGATATTCGAGAGCAGGGGCAATATATTGTCGAAACTGACGAAAATGGTGTCTTCAGTTTGGAAATAAATAGTCTTCGTGGTCTCAAAGAAGGTTGGAACTGGGTCTTTGTAAACGCAGATTGCGAATCTCTATTTGAAGAATTCGCCTATCACAGCGAAGGCTATGCTGAGTTTAAATATGAGCCCGAAAAAGAAGTAGAAGAAACACAGGAAGAAGTTGTAGAAACTGTTCCCGAAGAAGAAATGCCCGAAGGTGCTATTCTCCTTCCTGACTTTGTCGGTAAATCGCTTGATGAAGCCGAAGATTGGCTCGATGAAAATGGATTTGGATATATTACGATAGATGGAAGCAGCTATTTGGATATGGGTTTGGTATATCATCAAGCCCCTTCAGGAGGAAGCTATAAAGTACCGCATAGAACAATAGTATTACTCAATAATACAGCATCAAAAATTGAAGATCCATTTGGATGTGCAGAGTTTGAACTGACTTCAGCAGAAATGGCTAACTGTCTTTTTACTGGAACATATACATCGACAGTATTATACGAATACGAGTTTCCTAACACTGACGGCTCTTGCAAGCCAAGAGAAAAGCCGTCAGGTAATCCTTTGCAACGGCTCAAGTATATCGAGGATTTAGGGAAGGTTGCAGAAAACACTTATTGCTTATCAAATTGTTCTCAGAAAACGATTTATACAGATCAAGGGTATATATTGGAGCAGTACGACATGACATTTGGGACACTTCATTGCAGAATTTTATACAGTTTTGAATAATTTTCTTGCCGTACTTCATCGAGCAGGAGATCACCTACACCGATGCGAACTCGGGCAAGCGGACGGCTGAGTTTATTTTGAAGGTGTTAAAAGAAAAATAGAACGCGGATTTCGCTGATTTGACGAATTTACACGGATAAAATGGAGAGTGTCATGCATAAAAAACTTAGTGTTCTGCTTTTTGTTGGCGTTGCTATTTTTTTATCTGCATGTAGTGGGGCAAAAGATTTCGAAGCTGCCGAATATATCAGCAATTCAGGTACTGCTCGGGTTGGTGAAGAAACCCGCATTGAACTGGAAGATGGGGCAGCAATTGTTGTGCCTTCAAACGCGATCAATGAACCTGTTTCCATCACTGTAGAGCGCTCTCCAGAAAAAGCGAACTCATTACCTCCATTAGGTGATGATGTTGTTCAATTAGGCGATTTTTATAATTTTGAGATCACTGAAGGTGAAATTCTTGGACCTGTGGATTTGGTACTTCCATTTGATGAAGCATTAATTCCAGACAAACAAGGCATTTTGGTTTTTGGCTACCCAACAGAAGATGGTTGGGAATATATTCCAGTAGAAGCCCAAGATGATAAAGTTACACTTTACACTGCGCAAGTCGGCGACCCCTTAATTGCATGGCACTTTGTTGATATCAACAACCCTGAAAACTTGACAGTATGTGACCAAAAAATCCCTCTCT
>JABGQT010000188.1 GCA_018648685.1 Anaerolineae bacterium | reverse complement strand
GTCCAGAGTGGAGAGACACTCTCGTGGATCGCTGGCTTGTATGAAGTCCCGCTTGTAGACTTGTTGAATTGGAATGGACTGAATAGCGCATCGGTTATTCGCCCAGGGCAGAAACTACTTCTGCTGGTTACCCCGCCAGCAGCGCCAACGTTTACACCTAGCCCAACGTCAATAACGCCTTCCCCTTCTCCGTCCGTAACGCCATCCCCTCCAACGGCTACCTCGACTGATATTGTCGAAGCGGAGCCACCACGCAGATTGAACTGGGGACTTGTTTTAGGGATGCTCACTCTTTTGATCGGTGCTTGGCTTGGGTGGGGATTTTTACGCAAAAAAATAGAGTTTTCTTAAAACTCTGCATCTCTTGTATCGTCTGAATCGCTTGTGTAAATCACATTTTATAAAACAAACTTAAATGAATACTACACTACTGAAAAATTGGAATAAAAACTTCGCAGAACAATTTTCTCGTCGCCTGATAGGCAAAGAAAAAGAGCGTTTCCTTGGGAAAATCGAAGAAGAACTACAAGCGCGTAACTATGAAAGCCAGCGGATAAAAGTCAAGCACTGGGGCTTTGCTAATAGACTACTCTTCACAAAATGTAAGAAACCGGAAGTTGTCTTTATGGCCCATTACGATACACCAACAATCATGCCTTGGGGGATTTCCCCAGCTTTTACGCTCTTTGGGCACACCAGACAAGTTTTGGCCTCGATCTTTCTTATTATCCCAATCTTGGTCCTTAGCGAAATTTATCTTTGGTTAGAACTTAATGGCCTGGCAAATTGGGCAGCAATTTATCTAGGAATTATGGGCGTCTTATTTGTACTCCCAATCTTTTTCCCGAACCCCAATAATGTGGAAGATAATACCAGCGGGGTAATCGGCCTCTTGGCTTTGGCTGAACAGATTAAGGATAGGAGCTTCAAAGATAAGGTACAGTTTGTCTTTTTAGATAATGAGGAACGGGGCTTGATAGGTTCAAATGCATTGAAAAGGATCTGGCAAAAGGATAATCACCTTCGCGTCAACACAGTCATTATCAATCTGGATTGTATTTCTCGAGGTGAAATCCCTTTGCTTGTTTATCACTACAATAACAGCGTCGCTCAGGAAATACTGCCGTTTTTAGAACAGCATCTTCCGCAAACGAAAATGTTTGACATGAAAAACGTTCCCCTTTCTGATAATTACACCTTCAGGGAGAAATGGGCAGTTGATATTTCCTATGTTGATCCAACTATCATTCCTGGGGGATTTTATATCCGCAAGATTCACACGCCAAAGGACAAGGATTTTTTCCCGGAGAAAACAGGGCGATTAATTGATGCTCTCACAGATTTTCTGGAAGACAAGCTTGTCGACCCCACAACTTCGTAATTTCCCCAAAGAATGGCTTACTTTACACAAATCAAACAACAAGATATTCTTTTAGGATAATGCCGATTATCAGAAAGCGCCCCTTATATAATACCTATTAGTTGCGGTCTACATCTACCCATTCCCCGCTATTCAGCCGTTCTTGAATCTCACTTCCTAGACTGTTCAGTAATCTACGAAATGGAATAACATTATCTTCATGGCCGTGTAAAAGATCAAGTTCAATTTCTTTTAGCAGGCGAACAAGATAGTGAGCATAATCATCAATCTCTACATTATCACCAAGATCCTGAGCAAAGTCCTGGATAAGTTGAATAAGTTCATTATGGTTAGATGAGGGCATGGAAAAAATTATATCATTCGTAGCAGGGTATCTTAGAAGTACAAATATTTTTTCACAAGCAAACTATATGTTTTTTGTAGATTCACTGGAGTTTTTTCTCCGTCTCAATAGCCAAATAAGAAATCGTTTAATTCTATGAAAAACAAAGAACCCTCGCTATTGAATGCTCACCCAAGTCAAAAGAAAGCTATTAGTCCTGAAGAGAACGAGTTTATTTTCGCGTGTTTGAAAAAATGCCGTAGAGGACCACACAAATGTTAAGCGCAAGCCATAAAGTCAGTAAAAACAGGCGATATATAGTTCTACGTGTTGTTTTGTTTGTATTACTTACAGTTTTGAGTTCATCGTGTTCAGCACAGTCAATATCCAGTGCAAAAAAGGCTGCTATTCCATTGACTCGCTGCACTTTGTCATTACCTAGCGCACCCAATCAGATAGATGCTAAATGTGGCACACTAATAGTTCCAGAAAACCCTTCTATACCAGATGGTCGCCTGATCAACCTTAATATTGCTGTGGTTCCAGCAATTAGTCGCAAGGCCGAACCAGATCCGCTGTTCGTGCTGGCCGGAGGCCCAGGGCAATCTATCATCGAAATCTTTCCTGCCATTTATCCGATCCTTTTCAGGCTTCACCAGACCCGTGATATTGTCTTGGTGGATCAACGGGGCACGGGACAATCAAACCCACTGCATTGCCTTAACGCCAACGATAAATTCCTGAATAATGATGAAACTATTGCCCTACTGCAAAGCTGCCCGGAAAAACTTGATGCCGATCTAAAGTATTACACTACAGATATTGCTATGAAAGACTTAGATCAAGTGCGTTCTGTCCTTGGGTATTCAACCATTAACCTATACGGCACATCTTATGGCACACGCGCAGCATTGACCTATCTAAAGATGTATCCAGATCAAGTACGAAGCATAATTTTAGATGCAGTAGTAGACCCGACCTTTGTTTTATACAAAGACACTACTCAAGATGGGCAGCAGGCTCTAAATATTCTATTGAGTAGATGCGAACAGAACGCAGACTGTTCATCTGCATATCCAAACCTCAAGAACGAGCTCGATGTAGTTCTTCATGACCTGGATAAAAACCCTATCGACATCACGATCCCCCACCCCACTACGGGGCAACCGATCGAAATTTCTTTAACGAAGGAACTTTTTACCAACACAATATTCAACTCACTGTATTCCCCCGACTTTGCGGCATTGCTTCCTCTCAGTATTCATCAGGCCTATACAGAAGATAACTTCGCGCCTTTGATAACACAATCCTACGCTATAGATGCCAATATTTATGATGGAATGTTCTATGCTGTTACCTGTACCGAGGATGCGCCATTTATCTCATCTAACCAGAGTGATCAGAATAAAGGATCGAGTATTTTTGTTGATGGCTCAAAGGATTTCGTTGAAGTCTGCAAAACTTGGCCAAAAGGGGATTTGTTTCCCGAGTTGAGAACTCCTGTCTCATCTGATATCCCAACGCTGATATTATCCGGTGAGGCGGATCCCGTTACACCACCCTGGCATGCGGATCTATTAGCGCAAACGCTTCCAAACAGCCTACACCTGATCTTCAATGGCATGGGGCATGGAAATCTAACAAATGAATGTGCAATCAAGATATTAGGGAAATTTATTGACAATGCGTCAATTGAACGTCTGGACACATCCTGCGTCGAGGACGTGATACCACCACCATTCTTTGTTGACTTTAGCGGCCCTCGTCCGTAGGAGAGTATCAGATGATCAAGGTTGAACAACTTTCCAAGTCGTTTGGAAAAATAAGAGCTGTACAGGATGTTTCTTTTTCTGCGCTAGATGGACAGATTACAGGCCTACTTGGCCCAAATGGTGCGGGGAAAAGTACCACGCTGCGTATGATCTACACGCTTCTCAAACCAGATAGTGGGGTCGCCTATATTGATGAAATTGATATTTCACAATTTCCAATTGAAGCACGCTCAAGGATCGGTGTTTTATCAGATGCACAGGGGGTATATGACCGCCTGACAACACGAGAAAATATTCGCTATTTTGGTCAACTTCAGGGAATGAACGATCAAGATCTCGAAAACCGAATGGATGAATTACTAATAATGTTGGATATGATGTCCATCGCAGACAGAAGGGCAAAGGGGTTTTCAACTGGCGAAAGACTGAAAGTTGCAATCGCGCGTGCAATTGTTCATAACCCAAACAATATTTTGCTGGATGAGCCTACTAACGGATTAGATGTCAAAAGCACACGTACTATGCGGGAATTTATCCGCAAATTACGCGATGATGGAAAATGCATCGTATTGACCAGTCATATCATGCAAGAAGTTGCTGCCCTTTGTGACAAGATCATCATAATCTCAAATGGTGCAGTGGCTGCACAAGGAACGCCTGATGAAATTCTCAATAAGACCAGAAAAGATAACCTCGAGGATGCGTTTATTGAGATTATTGGTTCCGAGGAGGGGCTGGCATGAAAAATATTTGGGTTATCTTCCGAAAGGAAACTTTAGATAGTATTCGCGATACGCGAAGTTGGATGACCGGGCTATTCTCAGCAATGTTTGGCCCGATCATGCTGGGTGTCTTACTCGTTTTATTAGGTTCTAGTACTCAAGATGATTTGAATAATCATCTCACTTTACCAGTACAGGGTTCTGAACATGCTCCCGGACTTATTCAATTTCTCACAAGCCAAGATGTAATCATAGTACCCGCTCCTGCAGACTTTGAAACAGCTGTAAAACTAGGGGATGTTGATGTGGTCTTAGTCATTCCTGAAGAATTTGGCGGCGAGTTTTCTTCCAATAAATCCGCAACGGTTCAACTCGTTTTAGATAGTTCAAGACAATCTACAGTAATCGTTGTGCTAAGAATACAAACACTATTAGAAGGGTATAGCTCATATATTGGAAAGCTTCGACTGATTGTCCGCGGCGTCAGCCCGGAAGTAATCGAAGCAATTGCAATTGAAGAAATCGATACTGCAACGCCTCAATCACAAGCGATGCTCTTGATCTCAATGCTTCCATACTTTATTATTTTTGTTATTTTCACCGGAGCATCTCCTATCATCATTGACATAACTGCTGGAGAACGAGAGAGAAAATCCCTTGAACCCCTGTTGATCAATCCTGTACCACACAAGATTTTTGTGGTGGGAAAATTGTTGTCTGCCTTTCCGTTTTCTATGGCAAGCCTGGCCTTGACTTTGATTAGTTTTGGTATGATCTTCAACATTGTTCCACTCGAAAAATTTCTCGGCATCCAAATTAGTCTGAATGTAATAACTCTGATTGAGATATTCCTGCTCTGTCTTCCTGTGGTCTTTCTGGCCAGTGCGATCCAAATGCTTGTTGCATCCTTTACGCGTACAACCAAAGAAGCTGGAACTTATCTTCCATTTATTGCACTCATTCCTTCACTACCAGGATTGCTACTAGCATTTTTTTCTGTGAAATCAAATTTATGGCTGATGCTTATCCCTACCTTTGGACAACAATTATTAATCAACCAAATGATGCGCCAGGAACCAATCAGTATTTTGTACATTGTCGTTACCGTACTGGCAACGATATTGGTTGCAACGATCTTCACTTGGCTCGCAATTCTGCTTTATGAACGCGAGAATATCTTATTTAGATAAAGTGGAGAACAAGGAAAGATTGACATCCTCGCATCCAGACTTTAATAGAAAGATAGAAGTAAAAAAACGCGGGTTTTTCTCTTGTTATATTCTACTAATAAAAATAGCTTATGAAAATCCAAATACTAAAAAGATAAAGAGATTAAAGGCATTCAGGGATAAATATTTTCCAGAGATTTATAGGGGCAATACCTTCTCAGCTTTGAGAAAAGGTTCATCCCGGTTACGCTCTGCTTCAATTGTGCCGGTGATGAGCATGGGGGCATTTGAAAGCACCATTGCCTTCGCTCGCCGATAAACATCCGGGAAAACGATCACATCCAGCGTGCCAGTTAGGTCTTCCAGAGTCAGAAAGAGCATCGCTTCCCCTTTGGATGTCCGACTGCGCCGCGATGTCTGACGTACACCAGCCACAGTCACACGCTGCCCAACCTTCTCCACAGCTTCCTTGGTCGTGATTGCTCCGGATTGGACAATCTTCTCCGCGAAAAGCTCCAAAGGATGCGCTTCCAGACTGATGCCAAGCAATTCCTGTTGCGCAGACATCTTTTCTTCCAGACCCCAATCTTCTCCCCTTTTATTCAAAGAAAACAGGCTCATTTGTCCCGCTTTCCAGCCGCTTTGCAGGCGTTGGAGAATGGCTGGAATGGTTCCTAAGCCATCGAGCGCCCCGACCCTGGCTAAATACTCTGCTTCTTGGGGACGCGGATCGACCCGACTCAAGAAATCTTCCAGAGAATGATAAGGGCGCAAGCGGATGATTTTTTCAATCGTGTATCTGGTCAGGTTCTTGATCTGACCTAAGCCCATAAAAAGGGTCTTCTCGCCATCAATCGTCCCAACCGCAAAGTTGCGGAGGGAATGATTGATATGCGGTGGGCGGACTCCCAACCCTAAACGGCGCGCTTCACTCAAGTAAACCCGCTGGCTATAATAGCCACCCCCGTTTGCCAGAACTGCCGCCATGAACTCCGCCGGAAAATACGTCTTGCACCAGGCTGAGCGCCAGGCGATCTGGGCATAAGAAGCCGCATGAGCCTTGGGGAAACCATACCCCGCAAAAGCAGCCATCATTTCCCAGACACGCTCGCCTGTTTCCACAGGCACACTGTTACGGGCATGGGATTCGGCAACAAACTTTTCGCGCAATTCCTGCATGCGTTGCCCAGGATCGAAGTGGCTCATCGCACGCCTGAGCAAGTCTGCTTCGGCTAGACTGAAACCAGCCAGTTCATGCGCAATCCGCAAAACCTGCTCCTGGTACAGGATCACACCGAAGGTTTCATCCAGTAGCGGCGCCAGAGATGGATGCAAATGGCGTACTTCTTCATCACCCTTGAAACGCCGTACGAAGGCATCCTTCAAGCCGCCCGTAAGAGGTCCAGGGCGATAGAGCGCCAGGGCAGCCATGATGTCATCTTCGCCGCGCGCATGGATCTCGCGCAGGGTTGCCCGCATGCCGGGACTTTCGATCTGGAAGCAACCGATCGTCTGACCGTTCTCAACTGTGTCGGCAGTTTGGCTATCATCAGATGGAATGGAATCCAACACGGACAAGCTCGTCGTATATTTCTCGGGTTGGCTCTCTTGGATGAATTCGGCGACATCGCCTAGAACGGTCAGACCGCGGATGCCTAGCAGGTCGATCTTCACCAATCCGAAGGCTTCCACCGCATCCAGGTCAAATTGCGTGATGATCATACCCTTGCTGCCGGAGCGCATGATCGGGACCAGGTCGGTTACAAGACCAGGCGCGACAACCAGCCCACCCGGATGCACGGAGAGATGACGCGGTAGTTTGAGAATGGCTTCAGCGTCTGCAAAGACTTGTTGGTGTTTTTTAGCGGGGTAAGCTTGACGTAGTTCAGCGAAGGGGGAAACGGGTTCTCCGTCTTTATCGTCTGCTTGCTTGCGTGCCCAGAAGGAGTGGGGCAATTTTTTCACCATTTCACGCACTTGGGTAGAGTCCAGACCATAAGCCTTGGCGGTATCGCCCAGTGCAGAACGTGGCCTGAAGCGGTTGATCGTTCCTACCATAGCGACCTGGTCTGCTCCGTATTTCTCAAAGACATGCTGGATGACGCTATCCCGCCTGCGTGAACACAGATCGGTATCAATATCTGGCGGGGTCTTCCGGGCAGGATTGAGGAAGCGCTCGAAGTACAGGTTCAGACGCAGCGGGTCTGGGCTGGTGATCCCCAGACAATGCGCTACCAGAGAAGAGGCTGCTGAGCCGCGGGATGAATAGGGCACACCAGTTTCTCGTGCAAAGTTGAGCACGTCTTCCACGATCAGGAAGATCGGTTCGTAGCCCATGCGGGCGATGGTTTCCAGTTCGTGATCGAGACGTGCCTGAATGGTGGGGGTAATCTTCCCGAAACGTTGCCTTGCTCCAGTTTCAGCTTTTTGGCGTAGATATTGGGCTTGGGTCATGCCATCTGGTACGGGTATTTTTGGCATATTGGCTACGCCAAGCGGCAGGTCGAACTGGCAGCGCTCCGCAATTTCCAGGGTTCTTTTCAGGGCAGGTTGAAAGCCTGAAAAGCGTCTCAGCATCTCTCCCTGGCTGGTGAAGTACGCGCCAGGAGATGCAATTTCGTCTGGGGAAAGCTGGTCAATGGGTTTGTTGAGCCGAATGGCGGTCAGGGTGCGTTGCAAGTTGGCTTGATCCGGGGTCAGGTAATAGACGGGCTGGGTGACCACCATCGGGATTTTCATCTGGCGTGACAAGCTAAAGAGCGGCATTCCAATAGATGGATCTTGCAGAGTCAGGTACAGACGATCGCTGAAGATGTCCTTGATCTGTGCCAAGCGCTCACCCGTACCGTCGTTTTGGGTATCGCTGAGGGCGATCAGGTCTTTATTGTAGGGAGCAAGTGCTTCCAGAGTGAAAGGCGCTTCGGGGTCATCCTGGAGAGCCAAGGCGCTGCTCAAGCGACACAGATTCGACCAACCTTCTGTGCTGGTCGCGAGTAGTGCCAACTTGCCAGTTTCCAGGTCGATCTCTAGCCCGAGAATTGGCTGGATGCCGCTTTTCTGGCAGGCATGGACGAACTCCACTGAACCGGTTAGTAGACGGTGATCGGTGAGACCAAGTGCAGGCATTCCCTGAGCCTGAGCTGCCTGCACCAATTCAGATGGATTTAGCAGGCCTTCTTGCAAGGAGAAGGAGGAGTGGGTGGTCAGGTGGACGAACATATTCCCTCTACTGTAACGCCTTTTGGATATTTCTGCACGGCACCATTTTCTATCACTTCAAAAGGGTTTTATCCTTTGCGTTAGAATTTGGGGACGATGCCTGATAATCGCCAGGTCAAAGCACTAAACCGCTTGGCGACCTTATTATTTCGCACTGCCATCCCGATCGCCTTATTATTCCCTACCAGGACATTTCCTCAATCCAGAAAACCCAGTCCTTTTGCATTGGGGCAATATCTTTCCTGATGATCTGTTTTTCCGCAGTAGTTACAGGGAATAGGCGGTAACGGCTTTTGCCAATCCGGGTTGAAGTTCATCTGATAGAGAGAGTATAAATGTGCCCAGAACCTGTGAAAATAGTACCTGAAACCGTATTTCATTGTAGACCTCTTTTGTCTGCAAAATTAGTTTTAGTTTGGGTATTATATCCTTAGAAATTCCTAAACAATTTCACAGATTTACCGAGAGAGAAACATAACATGGTTATTCCCCATGACCTGCCCCCAATAGTTGTACCAGTTCCTAAGTTAGTCGAACTAATTGGGATTGGGTGCTTCTGAATTTGCTACAGCAATAAAAATGGCAGGAACTCTGTGGTTCCTGCCAAGATATAAACGAATGGGTTAGATTGCGATCTGGTAAATCTGGAATAAGTGTCACGGAGCAGTGTATTCCTGAAGATTGCTTGTATCTCCAGTCACTGTCGCATACTTTCCCCACAACCAACATGTCCCATTCGCATCAGGGTTTTTGATTGTACGTCCTCAGACTTTTCGGACACATACTTAATGGAGGCTTTCCGCCT
>JABGQT010000187.1 GCA_018648685.1 Anaerolineae bacterium | reverse complement strand
AGCGCACGGTTCACATCCGTGAGGTCATGGGTTCGAGTCCCTTCGCGCCCACTCTGTATTTCACGGATAGCATAAACTGTTATCCGTGAAGTCTGATGTAAGCCAAAAACTGAATATTTCAATAACCGTAGTGCACACGGTTTAACTCCTTTTCAGGATGAAAAAAACGATATGCCGTTACTCGGAATTCAACCGGGTATTTATCAGAATTCATCTAGAAAAGGAGTTTTCATGTCTAAAAAACTAACACTTTCACAAGCTTGCGAAGGGATGGTTCGTTATAAGCAAGCAACTGGTAAGAGCGAGAATACTATCTCGGAATACCGTAATACTTTTAAAAAGCTCGCTCTCTTTTTTCCAAAAAACCCATTGTTTGTATCTATTACCAGAGCGCAGCTAATTGATTTTTTCGCTTGGCTTCAGAATGATTATATTTCCAATCCGGCTGGAGTAGCCCCTCGCGGCAAGCGTCGGCTTGGAGCTAAAACTATTCGCAATATTCACACTAATCTTTCTGCACTGTGGCATTGGGGAGTGGATGAAGGTTTTGTGAAATCAAATATTGTTCGTAAAATTGATCCACCTCCTACATCTCCCCCTGTTATACAACCTTATACCAAAGATGAAATTGAACAGATTCTAAAGGGCTGCCTAAAAACTCGTGCCTGGAGTACGCGCCCTAATACAGTTACCTCTCGTGCAACGGGAGTTCGTGACAAAGCAATTATTATGACATTGCTTGATACTGGGGTACGTGCTTCGGAATTGTGCGGTATCTGCTATGAAGATATTAATATGAGTTCAAATAGTATAAAAGTTTCAGGGAAAGGTCCTGGACGAGATGGGAAAGAACGGCTGGTTTATTTTGGGCGTCGAACGGGGCAAGCAATATGGAAATCTCTTTTGCCAAGGATTGATCAAATTCGTCCTAATGATCCACTTTTTGTTGTTGGGGCTGATGAAGATTGGCGTCCTCTAACTCGCCAGCACCTGCGTTTATTGGTAAGTCGCATTGGAAAACGTGTTGGTGTCAATAAAGCTCATCCTCATCGTTTTCGACACACCTTTGCAATCAACTATCTAAGAAACGACGGAGATGTGTTTACCTTGCAAAAGTTGTTGGGACACTCTAATCTTAGTACAACTCTGCACTACGCCCGTATTGCTCAAGTCGATACTGCGAATGGACATCGAAAAGCCAGTCCGGTGGATAACTGGAGGCTTTAGAACTGAAACCCATTCAACTTCTCTTTCCGCTCTTCCCAATCCGGCATGATGCGGGAGATGAGGGCATAGAATTCAGGGGCATGACTATGCTCAACCAAATGGCATAGCTCATGAACAATAATGAAGTCGATCAGTTGCTTGGGCACCTGGATCAACTTCAAGTTGAGGGTGATCTTGCCTTTTGCTGTGCAGCTTCCCCAGCGAGACTTCATTCTGCGCACGATGACTTGCGGATATAAAATATCGTAGCGTTCAAAGCGGGGATGCCATTCAGCTACGCGCTCAGCGAAGATAGCGCGAGCACGTTCACGCATCCAATTATCCAATGATTTTTTAACGTACTCAGGGGACTTGCTGCTTAAAAACATGGTGATGATACCGCGATCCATTCTGATCACTTCAACGAAAACATCATCTTCGATGACTCTAAGACGATATTGGCGACCTAAATAACGATGACTTTCTCCACTGACATATTGACGTTGGGGAATTTCAAAGGAGTAACGGCGAAAATTGCGCTGTTGCTTAACAATCCAGGCAGCGCGTTTGCGTATCTTTTCTTCGATGCGGATAAAGTCGCTCCCTAGCGGAGCTTCTACAGAAATGCTCGCATCCGGATGGACGTGGATCGCTAGTTTCTCACGATCTGCATAAGTCAGTTCGTAGGCAATCATTGTGTTGCCATATTGCAAGGAGTGCTGGCTACTCATGCACGCTTCCGGGCAATCTCAATCACTTGCTCAACGATCTCATTCAATTCTATATCGCTAAAGCGGATTTTCTGCTCCCCTTCAATGGTGTAGAGATAATCTTCGATAGCGTTGCGCATGGTGTTTTTTACATCGGGATTATCTACCCAATCACGGATTTTATGCTCTTCTATCAGGGTTTCCACGCGTACAGCGATTTCAGCGAGCGCATCTTCAGGGAGGCGACCATCTTTCAGTGTTTCATTCAGTACGCCATAATAGGCTGGTGCATCGCGTAATTGATGTAGACGCTTGGGAAGGTCGTAGCGCACACCACCCGTCTCCTGCTCTCGCAGGGATTTGGCTTTCTGGAGAGCTTCGAGTTCATCCATTCGCCCTTCTGCAATTTCTTTCAGGGTTTCTTCGATGAGTTGGGAGAAGTTGCGATAGTAGGCGGGGTCGGTCTCCATATTCTCTAGCGCAGTGCGTTTTAGATGATTAAGTATTGCTTCGGCACGCGCACGGGGAGAAGCAAGCCCCTCGACCAATTCATCGAATTGCTCAGGATTGAAAATCTCGACTTCTTCCGTCAGTTGTTTGACACCCTCAGCGTCAATATGGGTATCGAGCAACTTGCGGATTTTCTGCTCATAGTCGCGGAAGTCAATTGCTTCGGCGTAGCGCAGCTTGACCGACATGCGCAAATTGTGGAAGAATTTCAGGTCACTCTTATATTTTTTGATGCGTTTTTCAGGCGTAGTTTCGTAAAAGACCGTGCTACTCAATGCGACCTTGAAGGTACGCACAAAGGTTGTCAAGGCATCGTAGAAGGTTTGGCGAATATCCTCGGGGCCAAGGTGCTGCTCCATCGCTTCGTTATCATCGGTGTTGACGCCGCGGAAAACCGCCCAGAGATCAGTGTGATGCTGGGGTAATTTCTCAATTTCGGCGGTGACGTCGTTGATCGTCCCTGCAATATCTTCGGTGTCGAAATCTGCCAGCGCATCATAGGTTTCAATGGCTTCGTTCAGTTCGCCCAAGATACCGCGATAGTCGATCACATAGCCAAATTCCTTGCCTTCAAAAAGGCGATTGACACGGGCAATGGCTTGCAAAATGCCATGTTCCTTGAGGGGTTTGTCGATATAGAGCACGGTGTTACGCGGTTCGTCAAAACCGACCAGAAGTTTATCGACAACAATCAAGAGATCAACACCATCGGCGCGAGAGAAGTCTGCCAGCACTTCGCGGTTATAGGTGTCTTCGCTGCCGAAGCGTTGCATCATTTCTTCCCAGTAGACTTGTACTTCGGGCTGATTGGTCTTGCGAGTATCTTCATGCCCTTCCCGCGTATCAGGCGGGGAGATGACGACGAAAGCAGTCAGCAAGCCACATGCCTCGATGTATTTTTTGTAGCGCAACGCAACAGCTTTGCTCGATGTGGCAAGCTGGGCTTTAAATCCAGATTTGCTATCTTTGAAATGTTGGGTGAAATGCTCCGAAAGGTTATAAGCAATCTCCTGGATACGGCGTTCGCTGTCGCTGACCACATCCACGCGGCTCATCTTCCGTTTCAGGTCGGCTTTTTGCTTATCGTTCAGATCGGCGGTGTGACGGTCGAACCAGCGATCCAGTTGGCTCTGATTGGGATCAAGCTCGACCATCCGCCCTTCGTAGAGCAGCGGCACGACTGCGCCATCTTCAACGGCTTGGCGCATGGCGTATTTATGGATAAAGCTCCCAAATTTGAGAGCCGTGCTTTTCTCCCCTTTGGTGAGCGGCGTACCGGTAAAACCGATATAGCAGCCATGCGTGAAGACTTGACGCATTTTGCTGTGAATGCTCCCATATTGCCCGCGATGACCTTCATCGACGAGCACAAAAATATCGGGATTAGTGTCTTTGATTTTATCAGCGGCGACTGTTTCAAATTTGTTGATGACAGTAGCGATGATCTCAGCACTCTCTGACTGCACCAATTTAAGCAAATCTGCGCCCGAAGATGCTTGCACCACAGGATGCCCGCAACGGTCGAAGGTTTTGTAGATTTGGTCATCCAAATTGATGCGGTCGGTGACGAGAATGATGCGCGGATTGCGGATATTGGGATGCAATGCCAGAGCTTTGGCGAGCATGACCATCGTCAGCGATTTACCTGAGCCGGTCGTATGCCAGATCACGCCCCCCGTCCGTTCACCTTGGGCATTCAAGCCGGATACACGGTCGAGAGTCGCTTTTACGGCAAAATACTGTTGATAGCGGGCAATTTTCTTAATCCCCCCATCAAAAACCAGATATTGATAAGTCAATTCCAATAAGCGTTTGGGGTGAAGCAGGCTGAGAATGGCACGATCTTGCTCGGTGGGCAAACGCTGGGGCTTTCCTTCAAATTCGCGCCGCGCCCAAAAAGCATCGTCACGCCAATCGTAAAAATCAGATTTAAACTCTTCGGGGAAAGGCGTATTAATCACTTTCTGCGTTTCAATTTCGTGGGCTTCGGGGTCTTCTTCATGCCAAACTGACCAAAATTTCTTGTCGGTAGCGGTGGTGGCGTAATAGGCGTGGTTGGTGCTAAGAGCCAATAAAAGTTGAGAATAGGCGAAGAGATGGCGAATTCCGCCCTCTTTTTGATTACGCAACATTTGGCTAACTGCTTCTTCGTAGGGCAGCCCGCCATCTTTGGTTTTCAGGTCGGGGCGTTTATTTTCGATGACCACAAAGGGGATGCCGTTCACAAAACAAACAATATCGGGGCGGCGCGTTTTATGCGAGCCTTCTCGCTCAACGCTGAATTCTTCGGTGATATGGTAGATATTATTTTCAGGATGCGCCCAATCAATATAGCGCAGGTCGTAGGCACGCGTATCGCCCGCCACGGTTTGATTATAGGAAAATCCGAGTGTGAGCAGCTCGAAGATTTCTTCATTCGTGCGCACCAAACCGGATTGCAGGGAGATATCTGTTAAACGGCGGATTGCTTCGCGGATTGCGCCCTCGTCGAAAGCATATTGCTGGCTTTTATATTTATACGCGTTTTGGCTTGCCAGCCAGCCCGAAAGAACGCCCGTCAAGACGACGTTGCGTTTGCTCCCCCCGCGTAGCTCCAGAGCTTGTGCTGGTGTGAGATATTGATAGCCCATAGCGATTAATTCTTGCGCCGCTGGGATTTGAGAAATTAATTCTTCACGATAAGATGCCATAAGAAGTCCCGCTTTTCATAATGATGCTTTATCTAGTATTTTACGCTCTTAAATTCTCGACAATTATCCCTTTCTTTGCGTATTTTTGCAAATCGGCAATCCAATTGCAGATTTGCAAGACTGAGACCCGAAAGGTTTTATTGCGATGTTTTTTTATTGAAATGATTTTGAAGGCATAGATTTTGGTTTAATCCTTGCGCGGATGAAACCTTTCGGGTCTTTTTACGCAACCCTCACCTGTCCCGTCAGCAGCCTCTGCATGAGACCTTTTTTCTGCTGCTGGAGGGCGGCGAGTTTTTTTTCATGCAATCCGATTTCATCATTAATTGCACGAAACACTTCACCTATTTTCTTTCTTTCATCGGGATTTTTAGGCCAACACAAATACAGTTTTTTGACTTCAGTTGCATTGATTGCTGGGTAATTTGAGCCAGTTACCAAACCATGAATTTGCCTTTGTATCACATCTCCATATAAGCTTTGGTAGATGAAATCTTTATCAGTAGGTGATTTTGGAGAAATTAGAGCAAAGCCAGTTGAAACTAAATGGTCAGGGAGCTCGTTATCCCAAGTAGCATAGCCCAATAAATTTGGGCGTACCGTTGCCATTATTACATCGTGTTTACGAGGAATTCGGCGTGCTCTTGATGGCAGATTATCATATGAAATCGCTTCTGATGGAAAGGTGATTTGACCTTTATTTACGGCAGATAATTCTACATAAAAAAAATCTTTTCCTGAGCCTTCGTTTCCTAATGCATCAGAATTCACCTTGCTAAATCGACTTACCTTTTTCATCTCCCAATCTGCGGGGATTACGCCAAATCTCGTTTCTTGTATTTCATCAGATTTCACAAACCCCTCAAACCTGACTTCACCACTTAGCAGACGTTGCATCAATCCTTTTTTGTGTGTCTGCAAGGCGACGATGAGCTGCTCGGTCTTGGCGATGGCTTCATCCCAAGTGGAGAGTATTTCCGCTATTTTGCGCTGTTCGGGGAGGGGAGGAAAAAAGAGTTCGAAGTTTCCTATTTTAGTTAGAGTAATTCTAGTAATTGCTTGCCCTGCCATCTCTGCTTGAATAAGAGATTGTCCAAGAGGACTAAGAATAAATTGCAATAAGTATTCATTACTTGAAAGCTTTTTCTTCGCCCGAATCATTGCAACACTTGATAATAAGCTAAACGGTTCAAACACAGGGTTGATTGCTGCATTACCCGTATTAGCCCCATCTTTAGTTATCAGTAAATCACCTTTTTGCACAGGACAGCCTTTATAAATCCCTTCGTGTTCTTCCTCAGATATATATGCTACATCAGTGAAATCAATTTTTCCAAAACGAATATTCTTTGATGTCACATATTTATAAGGGCCTTCTTTGGATTTTGGCGAAAAGTGAGTCCCATCCGCAATAACTTCACATATGTTTTTCAATTTAGCTGTTTCCCAATCAAAAGGAAACTCACCAAATCGTCTTTCAAAAAAGCGTCTACTCATCTAAACCCAACTCCTGCAAATAACCCACCATCTTTTCTTCAACTTCGCCTAATTCATCCTTTAGCGTACTGATTTCTACATTTACCGCCGCCATATCTACGGGCGGTTCTGGTTCAAAGGTATCCACATAGCGGGGGATATTTAGGTTGAAGTCGTTTTCTTCGATCTCGGCGTATTCTGCCAAATAAGCGTATTTTTCTACCGTCTGACGCTTTGCGTAGGTGTTCAGGATTTTCTCTAGCTCTGCTTCGCGGAGTTTGTTTTGTGCGGAACCCTGCTCAAAATCGCGGCTGGCGTCGATGAAGAGCACGCAAGTATCCGCACGTTCGCGCTTAAAAAGTAGAATGGCAGCAGGGATGCCTGTCCCAAAGAAAAGGTTTGGGGGTAAACCGATGACTGCATCCAATAAATTTTCTTCAATGAACTTCTTGCGTATCTTCCCCTCTGCACCACCCCTAAAAAGAACGCCATGTGGCACAACCACGCCCACGCGCCCGTTTTGACTGCCCTCTACATAAGTAGACTCGATCATGTGGGTGATAAAGGCATAATCACCTTTGCTCTTGGGCGGAATGCCGCGCCAAAAACGCCCGTAACTATCATTTGCCGCCCCGCCCGCGCCCCATTTATCGAGAGAGAAAGGCGGATTTGCGGCAACCACGTTGAAGCGCATTAAATTATCGTTTTCGGTATGAGCGGGGTCACGGATCGTATCACCCCACTCGATTTTCGGCTGGCTGACATCGTGCAAAAACATATTCATCATCGCCAATGCCCAGGTGCTGCCGTTGCTCTCCTGCCCAAAGAGCGAGTAATTTTCACTATCCACTTCTTCGGCGCATTTGATCAGCAAAGAACCAGAGCCACAAGCGGGATCATAAATCCGCTCGCCGGTTTGGGGGTCAAGGAGCATTGCCAGCAGCCGCGAAACCTCGGGCGGGGTATAAAACTCGCCCGCCTTTTTGCCTGCTCCCGCTGCAAATTTCCCGATCAGATACTCATACGCGTTACCGATAATATCCAGCCCGTTGATGCGGCTGGGGCGCATATCTAAACGCGGGTCGTGGAAATCTGCCAGTAAATTTTTCAGACGTTCGTTGCGCGTCTTCGTTTGTCCCAACGCGGCTTCTGAGTTGAAAGAGATATTCCGAAAAACCCCTTGCAGCTTCTCTATATTCGCTTCTTCAATCGCCGCCAGCGCAATATCAATAATCTCGCCGAGATTATTCTCACCCCGCTGCTCATAAATCGAATAATAATCTGCGCCCTCTGGCAGTACAAAACGTTCACGCTTCATGCGGCGTTGTACCTTCTTTTCATCACCCTTAAATCTCTCTCTATACTCCGCCTTCTTATCCATCCACACATCCGAGATATATTTCAGAAAAAGCATCACTAAAATATAGTTTTTATATTCGGAGGGGTCTACAGTCCCGCGAAAAGTGTCGCAGGCTTTCCAGAGGATAGAATTAATTTCGTCTTGAGAGATTTGGGTGGTGGGATCTTCAGTCATAAAACCTTCTTGGATGGATGAAGCGGAGCGAACATGATTTGGGCTTGCTTGCACTCCGAAGGGCGTCTGTTTCGCCCGAAGGGGTGCTTTCGTTGTGGATGCTGTGTTGCCCATTTTGCCTTATTATAATGGCAATAAGGCAGAGAAAATAAAGCGCAGAAAAAACATTTTCAAAGCGTCCATCTTTACAGTTTTGAAAGGTTGTCAAATTATCAGCACCAGTTACCAGAATTCACGTTGACAATCCCAGTACCCTCTCCTAGAATACTTAGCATCGAACTTCAAAACGATGTTGAAGACTATAATCTGGAGTTATGCGCTTTTGCGCAAATTAAAAAGTCACAAGTGCAGGTGACGATGCGGTTAGGCAAAAAAACATTGCACTAAAATTTAGATACACCCTTAGACAACCACTGGGGAAATCATCAGCTGCAAAAACACTGAGATGTTGTCGCCACAATAATATGTAGGTATGTTGTTTAATCCCTTTGGGATATCTGCGTCTATTCGCAGAGGCATCGTTCTCATCCTTTTAGGAGGAACGAATGACAGCCTTACTTTTACGTTTTAAGACCTCTCTGCAACATGCGGGGAAGGCACCCGCCACGATTCGCAGCTACACTTACGACGTACAACAATTTTTGATATGGGCAAAACACAACCAATTGTCGCTGGAAAATATTTCTAGCGAGGACGCAAGCGCATATCTCCAGTTTTTGAAAAATAAAAAACACGAACTTCGTCCTGGTAAATGGGGGCATTACCAACCAGGAACTGTGCGCAAGAAAATTGTTACTTTGCGATTATTTTTCGATTTCATTGGGAGTGAGCAATGATTAATCACTTTGCTCGCCTTTCTCTCCCCGTCATTCCTAAAACACGCCCCATTACAGCAAAACCAGTTGATTTTCAGAAAATCATTAGCCTCGTAAATAGGACGACTCCAAAGGGATTGCGCGACCGCGTAATATTGCTCTTGCGATTCCGCTATGGACTTAAAACAGGCGAAATTGCCAAATTAGAACTTGGTGCCGTTGATGTAGAGACTGGAATTATCAATATCTCATCGCGACGTCGAAACCGCATTGTGTTACTTGACCCCAAAGATTTTCCTGATTTTCGACGTTGGGCTACCGTGCGCAATCTCTTCGTAGCTGAAACAAATGCGTTCATAATATCGATGCACTGGACAGCCGGTCGCTCTATACCGCATCGAAAAATGAGCACGCGAGGGGTGTATCAAATTGTCGCTGATTATGTCGCGCTTGCCGAGCAAAAGGGGGAAGAGTAATGTCGCGTCCTTTAATTCCGCCAACTAAAGTCTGTATCCCTAGT
>JABGQT010000186.1 GCA_018648685.1 Anaerolineae bacterium | reverse complement strand
AGAGTGGCGAAAAGTCTCCATTAGAAACTGTCCGAAAGCTTTGACGACGTACATTTTTATTATAAACTCTCCTGTAAGGGGAGAGTCAAGCTTTTTAGAAACAGTTGCATTTCCAATTTTATTTAAGAAAATATTCGGCGATTTAAAAAGGCAAGTGACTATGATTTAGATGTTCCTAGGTTCAAGCCTCCCATAGGTTTGTCATGGTGACATTAGCTGGACCTTACTTGTATGTTTGATTGATTACACTTGGTACAAAGATAGTGGGTAGGCGTTTCTTTTCTTATAAATATATTGTATTCAAACTATAAAAGAACTTGATTCCTGAGCAGTAAAACTTAGGTGTCTCAATACACCATTGAACTTGCTCAGGAGATTTCATGCAAAAGAAAAACGAAGCTGTGGATCGTGCTGCTCTGGATGATGCTATTGTGCAGTGCTTGCGTCTCTTTGCTCAACACGGACGTCAAATCCGGCAGGAGCGGAAAGCCCAAATAAAAACGCGGGACCATTGCACAGAAAAGGGAAAAGTAGAAGTAATTTCCGAAGCCAAGTAGGCTTTGTGTTCTTTGCTTCAATTCCCCTCATCTCAGCAGACGAGTATAATCCCAGCAGGAGCCATTATGACCATGAATGATGATTGGATTACTGTTCAGGAAGCCGCAGAGCTAAGCGGTTATCATGCTGAATATATTCGCACGCTGATACGAGGTGGGAAGATCAAGGCGCAGAAGTTTGGACCTGTTTGGGCTGTCAGCAAGGAAGTCTTAATGCAATATGTTGAACGCGGCCAAAAGACTGGTGATGGTCGGCATGGCCCGAAAAAAGAAAGTCCTAATTGATTTTGACTTGTACTAAATATATTGTAATGATACAATGTATTTAAATACAAAAACGGGCGTGCATGTGCAGCAACACGGTACACGCCCTATCTAGCCCACCGAGTCAGCGGGGGTAGATTGGTTAATTATACCAATCGAATCCTGATGCGTCCTGGTGGATATTCCCAGGACGTTTTTCTTTCCCCCGATTTTCGACATTTGATAAGCAAAGCTTCGCATAGATGATCTTTGCTAGCCGTTGTTGATGCAAAGTAGTTTTCCCTGCTTATCCAGCATCGCATTGGACATCATCCGAAACAGGAATTAGGAGAAAGAAAATGATCAAAAAAGCAGCCCTGTATGCCCGAGTTTCCACGAACGATCAAGCCGATCACGGCTATAGCCTACCCAGTCAGTTAGACACTTGCCGCACTTATGCGGAACGACTGGATTATGTCGTCGTCAATGAATTTCGTGATGATGCTAGTGGTGCAACGCCGGTTTCCCTACGCCCACAAGGTCAGCTCCTCATGGAGTTGGTTAAGACGCGAAAAATCCATGCAGTGATTGTTCATCAGGTAGATCGTCTGTCCCGTGATATTGTTGATCTGTTGACGACTGTTCGGAACTGGCTGCAGGCAGGCATAGATGTCTATGCCTTGGATGTCGGCAAGATCGAAAGTGAACTGGACATTGTCTTGGTAATCAAAGGTTGGCAGGGGAGTGATGAGCGTAAGAAGATTAGAGAACGTTCCATGCGTGGAAAACGGGCCAAAGCCCGTACGGGTAAAGTGATCGGTTCTCGCTCGCCTTATGGGTACAAGCATACTTATGATGAGAATGGCAGAATAGAAAATTTCGAAATTATTGAAGAACAAGCCAAAGTGGTTCGTTTGATCTATCAATGGTATGTCTACGGGGATGAAACAGGTACACGCTTGTCATCAAACAAGATTTCCAAGCGTTTATCTGAAATGGGATTCCCTACACCTGGAGAGGTTAATAAAGGGTACCATGCTAAACATAAGGGGGGGATCTGGCGTCCCTATGGTGTCTTATCAATCCTTGAGGCTGAAACTTATGCAGGTGTTTGGAAATATGGCATGCGTATTGGGTATTCCCACCATAAGCGTCCAAAAGAAGAATGGATTGAGGTTGAAGTCCCTGCGATTATTGATCGTAAGACTTGGGAAGAAGCACAGCTGCAGCGGAAGAGAAACAAAAAGCTTTCTGGAGGAAAGCGTAAACGTTCATATCTGTTGAGCAGTTTCTTACGCTGCTCTTGTGGCTGTGCGATGACAGGTGAGTATTTCAGTAATCATCGTTACTATACTTGCACATGGCGCAATAACCATCATTCAGGATTGGAAGAACGAACTTGCTTTCAACGCTCTGTGCGCGGAGAAGCCCTTGAACCGGATATCTGGGAGAGTATTGTCGAATTGTTTTCTGATCAGACAACGCTCGAAGAGCATCTTCGCATTGCGCAAGAAGCAGAATTGTCTGCCTTTGATCCGAAACAAGAAGAGCTCAACGCTGTTATCGCAATGATTGGAGATACTGAGAAAGAGGCAATAGAGGTAGGACGGGCGTTGCGTTATGCATCGGGGATTGTGGCGACGAAGCTGAAGCAGAATATCGATGAGATTGACCGGCGCTATGAGGCGTTGGTTGAGAGACAGGCAGAAATAGAAGAAGATTTATCTACAACTAAGTTAACGGATGAAGCCGTGGATGATCTTCTTCAATTTGCGGAGGATGCTTTCTTGGGAATAGAAAACGCCGACTTCGAAACGAAGCGGCGCACGTTGGAAATGCTACAAGTTGTCGTGACGATCAAAGAAAAGAGATTCTATGTGAATAGTATTGCTGGGACTTGGGAAGGAAATATTCGAAGACTTCCAGGTTCTAGGGGAGTTAGTAATCCTAAAGAGATGATGGAGACTGACTTGTGTTGACCAAGACAAAGCCTTCCTTTATTCCACTTTCGTGCAAGGCTTCATTAACTTGTGGAGTAATATTGATAAAAGCGCGGCGTGTAGGGATGTTGAACCAAAGTTCTTTTCGATAAGATTTCATTATTTCTCCTGGTCTTTGTTTTTATATTTGCCGCTATTCTGACTCCATTATATTTTCCAATCCTTGGCGATCACGTAATGTAATGGTAGCACGATCAACATGTAAAAAACCATCATCCTGGAATTGATAAAGGATGCGACAAACCACTTCCGGTGAGGAAGCAACCATTGAGGCCATATCTCCAAGGGTCAGATCACGTTGTACGGTCGGGCTTTCCACATCTAAAAATTTTTCAACGATCAACTTCGCCAAACGGCTGGCTACGGGATTAAAAGCCAGATTGTAGATGCTTTCTCTTCGCTTACGGATCAATTGGGTCTGACGGTGCAAAAGAGCTCGAACTACTTCCTTGTTACGAAACACAAGCCTGAGTACATCATCTCCCTGCCACTGGTAGCCAATCGTTTCCTCAACAGCTTCGGCAGTTGATGGCATCCCATCACCATCAAAGAGGGTGTGTCCCCAAAACTCAATCCCACTCCCCCATGTAGATACAACGTAATGGCGCCCATCGGGAGATGCTATTACAGATTTTAACAATCCAGACACAATAGAGAATACAAAAGGCCATGGGTCACCCTGCCAGCATAAGATAGATCCTTTGGGTAGCACTCGACGAGTTGCCAGACGCGCTAGTTCCTCCTGTTCGGAGATGGCGAACTTGCTAAATATTTCGGATTTTGCAAACCTTTTAATCAAATCATCCATCTTGTTATTTCTCCATTTCAAACCTCTAATATCGTCACAAATTTTACACGAATAAACAAATAAGAACAATCTCCTTGTGACATTCTTGACAAATATCAAGGTGAATAAATGCACAATCGAATAATATGCAATTACCTATTCATCTTTTTATTTTCTCAAGGAGAAGCGAAAATGCTAACAAAGTCTAAGACCGTAGTTTGGATCATCCTGATCGCCGCAATCTTAATGATTGCCTTTGTCCCCTTCTCATCATTTAATATGGTGAATCCTATTCTCGACCTTCAGCTTGAACGTATTGAGCAGTTCAAAGCAGATGGAAATGCCAAATGGCATTTGCTGACCTTGACCACGTGGCTGGTCAGCTTTTTCTTTCCCTTCTGGGGAACTTTGACCGTTCTCGCTGGTGTCGCTCTGCTAGTAATTGCCAAGCCTCTTTATAATGGTGAAGGCTGGGCACGTGGTGCGGCATTATTTGCGCTCTCATTTCCTTCGATTGGTGGTGCGTATATGATCGTCCCTTGGATGAATTTTGTCGGCACTAAATATGGCGGATTTCCTCCAGCGGTTGCGACCATGATGATCGGCTTGATCCCGTTTTTTGCCATTCTCCTGATGGACAAAGGCGATATGAAACAAAAAACAGTGGATTTCCTTGCCTTCCTGGCAATGGGTGTTACGGCTTCCTATAGTTTCGCCAATGGTCACGCAGCATTCCGCGTACTTTACGGGCATCCCCAACGCCCAAAATTTGCAGAAGGTATCGCGATCACTTACGTTGGCTTTATCGGACTCTGGGTTGCATGGTGGTTCTTGTCTGCGGCTATCTACCAACTTGGAAACCGCAAGGAATCGGGCTGGTATCTGATGCTCATCGGCGGTGCGTTTGCCATGGTTGCCGGTTTTGCCGTAGGCTGGGTACGCCACACTACTGTTGATTACTACCTGAACGGTTTCTTGGGATTGGGCGTGGTCATTTTTGCTCTAATTCCTCTTTTCAAGGAACGTTTATTGAAAGTGTACGAAGCTGAATAGTTGAAAAAAACTAAAAGCCGCGTTTCAAAAACGCGGCTTTTTCTTTTAATGGAAGCAAGCCCAAATTACGTTAGTCTCGGTGAGCGATTTTTTCGAGCAGGCTTTCGTCTGAAATAAGAAATTCTGTTCTGTTGATCTCAATAACCCCATCATCCGCAAATTTATAGAGGGCACGGCAGACCATCTCGCGGGTGCTGCCGATACGGGCCGCCATCTGATCTAGGGTCAAGTCTCGGGCAACGGGGAGATCACCACAGCCGCTGTAGCGTTCCAAAAGTAAGTTTGCCAACCTGCGAGGAACGGCTTGAAAAGCTAAACTTTCAACGATCTCGCTAGCTTGCTGCATTCGGGTGACCATTTGGCGAGAAAATTCCCAGGACATTTTTCCGTTTTTGAGTAGGAAGGGTAAGAATTGTTCGCGTGACCATAGGCGAATTTTACTCTCTTTTTCAGCAACCAATGCAACGGGCATGGGCATTTCTTCTTGAAAGAAAGCCAAGCCCCAGAATGTCTCTTGTGGCAAGATAGTTGTCGTGATTAGGCTGCGACCTTCGCCTGATTCTTTGAGTGCGTTAATCTTTCCGCTCTCCACCCATAAAAGATAAGGCCAGGTATCGCCATTGTGAACAACCCACTCGTCTTTTGCGTAGGTATGCAGGCTGGCTTGGTGAGCAAGCTTTTCAAGGTCGGAAGCTGGGAGAGAAGCAAAAATCGGATCTCTGGCTAATTTCTGTGTAAAAGTCGAAAAGGTTTTATTCATTAAGGAGTTGCTCTAATTTACTGCGATCTGTAAAGGTGATCTCAACACGGCTGATTTCGATCATCCCTTCACCAGCAAATTGATGGAGGGTTTTGCTGACCAATTCGCGTGTGGAGCCAACTGTATGTGCCATTTCGTCGAGTGTGAGATCGCGGGGAGTCGCTTGCCCTTCGACAGGTTTGTAGTGATTGAGCAGCAGATGTGCCAACCTGCCTGCTACCGGATGAAAAGCGAAACCGTAGACAACGTCTCGTACCCTGCGCATTGTGGCAACTAATATACGGGTAACCGCCCAAACGGCATCTACATTACAAGAGATGATCGGGATGATGGCGTCACCTTCCCACATACAGACTTCGCAATCTTCCATTACTTCCAAAGCTGCGGGCATTGGTTCTCCGTCAAAGAGAGAATGCCCCCAGACAACGCGCCCAGGACCCATCCGAAAGACGACTTGGCGCTTGCCATCTGGAGCGAGCATGACCCAGCCCAATTTTCCTGATGAGACGTAGAGAGCGCGTTTCCAAATATCATCTTGCATGCAGATATATTGTCCCTTGCGATAGCTTGCATGAAAAGCTAATTGAGCAAGTTTTTCATGGGCGCGTGTATCAAGATGAGCGAAAACATCATCTTTTGCAATCTGTTCAGAGAATTTTAGGAACATAGATTTCCTGCTAATATACGTTATGTAATTCGCCTTTTTCAAATTTAATATTCTTCAATATAGATTTTAGCTTGTTAGCCATTTTTTTACTCCCAAAGACTACTTATTTTGATAGACGTCTTGTTTTTCTATGACATTTGACTAATTGTGATTTATATAATTATAAAGACTAAGCCTGCATCTCATGTTATTTTAATGTAGATAGTGATTATATTAAATAAATTATTTAATAAGGAGATGCAAATGTTTAAAGAAACAACCAAAACCCAGCGTATGCTTATGATGGGCGTGGCTATTTTAGGTGGTGTTTTCCTAATGGCGCTTGCTCCAACGCTGGCGATGAAGACTCTCAAGATTTCTCTTGACCAAGCCTTTACGCGTCTTATCCCCTACGATGCCGATTTTTACCCGGCAGTGCCTGTTCTTACAGCAACTTATTCGATATGGATCATCATATTCGTCTTTGCTGGTTCGATGGCATTAATGCTCTCGAAAAAACTTATGCAAGGTGCACATTGGGCACGCGCAACTGTTCTCGGTCTCTTCGCCGCTCCTGCTGTTGGCGGCATGACAATGGTTATTCCTTGGTTCGTACTTGTTTTGGCTGAATATCCTGAGAAAGGCGTTCCAGCAGCAACTATTTCTGGAATGCCCGCAGTTGCTCCTGTTCTCTTCATTAGCTTGGCGATTTACTATGTAATTCTGTTCTTTGATACCGATAGCATCAAACATAAACTCCAGAAACTTATCCCCTTTACGCTCATGGGCGTTATTTCTGGGATGGTCTTCATGAATGGTCAGCATGGCGTGCGCTATTTCATCCATATTCCTGGCAATTTCATCAAAAACGCCGAAGGTTTGATCGTTGGCAATCCCAACCCACCGCTGATTACAGACCCGCTCTCAAGCGTTATTACTAATCTTGAGCATCTCCACTGGCAAACATTTGAGCCTTTGGCACAACCAATTCTCTATAGCCCGCAAACCTTAGCGCTGCTTCTTGGCGGTTTTATGCTCTATGTTTCTTCTGCGCTGCTGATCATTGCAATCCCATTGATGGCGATGAAAAAGAAAGCCGGTTGGTATATTGCTACAAGCACTGCTTTGGCAACTGCTTTCGTCAGCGTTCAAGGTTTCGTCGTCCGCAACTCGATGGAATGGTTGCAAGGCGGTATGCTTTCATTACTGCTCTTTGTCGTCTTGATGCTGCCCGTCTTCAAGAAATTCTTCCTTGCAGAAGGGGACGAGTGGTAGACAAATAAATACCCTCTAAGTGATGCTCTAAAGGAGACGAATGGATGACATTCGTCTCCTTTTTTATTTGACTTAAGGTAAATCTTTATAGAATTAGTCGTGTTATATTTGAGCCAATACTCACCCCAATAAGGAGAGAAAGAACATGAAAAACAATTATAAACTTGGCATGATTTTGTCCATCCTTGGTATTTTGGCAGGAATGCTTTCTCTGTATTTCATCGCCAGTACCTATAATACGGTCATACACACCCATTTCAATGCCGGGCAGTGGGAAGAAAGTAACACGGTGCGCTTTGTTTATGCTGTGCTTGGTTGGCTGGGAACAGCGGCTGGTGCGCTCTCTGCTGCCGTTTTATGGGGCTTCACCAAAAAGCAAGATTGGGCATGGTTCTGGGGGGCGGTTGCCGGGACGATCCTGCTTTTAGCTGGGTTCTTCCCAATGATTCCCGCTGCGGATAGTGGTTTGCCGGTGCCAACGATGTGGGTTTTCCTTCTTGGTGCAGTTATGTGGTTTGGGATGCTTTTTATTGGAGGTGTACATAAAAAAGTGATTGCTCTCACCTTTACCGCTGGACTGGCTTATGTACTCACTTTTATCGACGGCGTTGCACCGATCTCGAAATTCCAGAGTACCTATCAGTTTCCTTCAGAATTTCTTGCCGGCACAGATTCGCTCTGGAATGGGGTTTTTATTATTTCGCAGCAGGTTAATTGGTGGGGCGCTGCGGGCTGGGCAATTTTTATATTCGCAGCTCTCAAGCAAAAATCATGGGCGATACCGGTGGGGATTTTCGCAGGCACGATGTCGATGATCGGTGGATATCCAATGGGTATCCACAATGTTTTTCAAGTCCAACGTTTTTCCATGTTTCTCCCTGCGCCAATCCTGAGCACTGTATTGGTGATCATCCTCTGTCTTCCTAAAACGCAAAAGCTTATTGAAGGCGAATAGAAAACAATTAGTATCGAAGTAAAATCTTTAATGGGTGTGCTGCACTATCGGCACACCCATTTTTGATTCTAGTTGTATCCTTGCTATAAATCAAAGACGCATACAAGATAAGGGTTTATCATAAAGAGCAAGTGTTAGAAGGAGAAGTGTCATGAGTGAAGAAGAAATACTTAAATTATTATCTAAGATTTCTTATTTTTCAGAGCTAGATACTAGCGCTCTGAAGCATATTGCTACGGCTACTATAGAACAAAATTATGAAGCGGGTCAATATACTTTCATGAAAGGGGAGCCATGTGTTGGATTATATATAGTTAAAAATGGGTGGTTAAGAGCCGTAAGGATATCTTCTGCTGGGAGAGAGCAAGTTATCAGGTTTGTTGGACCAGGGGAGGTTTTCAATGAAGTAGGTGTTCTCACAGGTGGAACAAATATGATCTCTGTGGAGGCTTTGGAGCCAGTTAAGGTGCTAATCGTCCAACGAAAAGTATTGCTCAGTTTGGTAGACAAACATCCGTCTCTTGCAAAATCAATCATAGAGAACTTGGCTCGCCGAGTTCTCTATGCCATGAATTTGGTCACCGATCTATCGCTCCATTCTGTTGAAAGCCGTTTAGCACATTTTCTGTTGGAAGAAGCTGATAAAAATGTGATTTATCGAAAGAAGTGGGCTACCCAAGCCGTGATTGCAGCTCGCATTGGGACAGTCCCCGTAGTTATCAACCGCGCCTTCCGCTCCTTTACGGAGGATAATTTAATTGAATTAGAAAGAGAGAAAATCCTGATTTTAGACCACGTGGGGCTAGAAAAGATCGCTTTTTCCAATGAGTAAAAGACGATATCGTATCTAAAACACTCTCGCAATCTAACGGTTATTGAGAGTGTTTAGTTTGTTTGTGAAAAAATAAACTAAAGTTGAAGACAGGGGTAACGAATACAGCTATGCTATGAGAAGAATGTATATACACATTGGTTTTCTGGACATTGCTATGATGAAGTTCAGTGATGCCCAGAGAGCCTTAAAAATTTTCATAGGAGAAGAAAATGATAAAGAAGCTGTATTTTGTTTTTGCGATATTGATTATCGCGGCCATGTCCTTATCGGCATGTGCGCCCACCGCCCCTGCCGAACCAAAAGAACCGGCAGCGGAAGAAGCTCCTGTTGCCGAGGAAGCCCCAGCAGCTGAAGAAGCCGCTCCTACAGATGAAGCAGTACTTGTTGACGAGGTTGCTCCTGAAACAGATACTGAGTTCGCTTGGGATCAAGATTATATTACCGAAGTTTGCATAAAACGCACCATGTCGCACACCTTAAACGGTTCAAGTCGCACAGTTTAAA
>JABGQT010000184.1 GCA_018648685.1 Anaerolineae bacterium | reverse complement strand
AACTTTCTCCGAAGTTGCCCGCTTTGTCAATCAAAATCGTGAACTACTGAAATTGAATTTTCCGCGCGCATTCATGCTTTTGCATTGTCCCGTAGCTATTTTGAATACTCGTTTTGTCATGTTGACAATCCAAGACCAATGGAGGGGGATATGTAAAGCAACGACCGCGAGCATTGCAACACCTCCCCAAATGTGAATATCGCCCCAAGTATGACGGTCAAAAAGAATGATGATCCCGTACATGGGGTTTCGCCCACCTTTATAACCGCCTACGGGCAGAATAAGAAAATAAATGGATGAGAAAAACACAGCGATTCCACTAGCGAACAAAGCCAAATCAATCCACCAGTTATTGCGGGTTTGTGCTGAGATAGTAGCTTTTTTTTCCATTACACGTACCTTGTTGATAAAGACAATAAGCTTTGTTTTTATTTTCACAAATATATTAGCAAAGAAATATGAAGGTTTCGTAAAGAAATGATGTGGATTAGATAAAAAGCCTTTCTTGTTAGAAAGAAAAAGAGATTGGCACAAACCAATCTCTTTTCATCTGATAAATCTACGTCGTTATTTTCGCTGTCGACGTTTCGCCCGTTTCTTTGGCTTCTTCTCTCCCCGCACCTCTTTCGGCGGCGCGATCGTATATCTTTCACGCCAATTCTCCGCAAGAGGGATTTTGATTTTCTTAAAACGCACCAAAAGCATAATGATACCCGCCAAAGCCATCACCACTGCAACAATTGTCGTGATGCTTGTATCTGTACCGGGAATACGCGGCTGATCGGGGCGGAAGAATTCCAGCCAAACACGCCCTATCCCCGCAAGGATGAGCCACGCCGCGAATCCTGCGCCGGGCTTATCGTTTTCTTTATTGCGGCGAAGCCACCAAATGATGATGCCCGCAACAAGAACATTCCAGAGCATTTCATAAGCAAAGGCAGGATGAAAACGAGTTGATTCAGGGAAGAGAATCATATCGCTATATTGCGCAAGGCGGTGCGACGCATCAATGGGAATCCCCCACGGAAGCGTGGTCGGCTGCCCATAGAGTTCCTGATTAATGAAGTTCGCAGGTCTTGCAACAGCTTGCCCGACAAGAGCCGCCGGGGCAAGAGAATCGAGTAAAAGCCATAGATCAAGTTTGTACTTTCGGGCGAACCAAAACAAGGCTGCCGCACCAAATAACATCCCCCCGTAAAAGTGCAAGCCGCCTGCGGGGATATTAATTATTTCCCAAGGATTTTGCATATAGTACGGATTCCCGCCCAGGGTCGCGTTCGCCACATACCACAGACGCGCACCCAAGATCCCAACCGGGAGCAGGATGACAATCGCATCCCAGAGAAATTCTTCATTCTCTCCGCGACGTTTCATTTCTTGTGCTGCAAGCCATGTTCCGGCAAGCGCACCGGCCATTACCAGCACGCCATACCAACGCAGAGCAAATTCTATGCCGCCAATACTAAAGGAAAAAATAACAGGGTCAATCATAAATACCTCTTTATTTCAGCAATACCAACTATGCCTCCGCGAGGAGCACGTTTTTGCAACGAAGCGGTCTCATTGCAAAATAAGATTGCTTCGTCGGAAGAACACCCTCCTCGCAAATTCATCCATAATTAGATCTGCTGTTTTTATTTTGAATGGGCGGATTATATCATTAGAGAATGATATACTTTTCCACATCAAAAAAAAGCAAAAAGGACTCAAAAATGGATAATTTTCTTTGGTGGCGAGACGGGGTTATTTATCAAATCTACCCGCGCTCTTTCAACGACACGAATGGCAACGGACTTGGTGACATTGCTGGTATCACCGCCCGCCTCGATTATCTCGCCAAACTTGGTGTAGATGCTCTTTGGCTCTCCCCCTTTTACCCCACTCCCGATGCCGATTTTGGCTACGATATTAGCAACCATGTGGATGTAGATCCGCGTTTCGGCACACTGGAAGATTTTGATAAATTGGTTGAAGAAAGCCACAAAAAGGGAATTCGGATCATCCTTGACCTTGTACTGAATCACGTTTCTGATCAACATCCCTGGTTCCTCGAATCTCGCGTTGATGATACCAATCCCAAACATGACTGGTTCCTTTGGCA
The DNA here is from genome assembly GCA_018648685.1 of Anaerolineae bacterium. Classification (GTDB taxonomy): domain Bacteria; phylum Chloroflexota; class Anaerolineae; order Anaerolineales; family Villigracilaceae; genus Desulfolinea. The sequence goes on along the minus strand of JABGQT010000184.1, from coordinate 7,523 downwards.
GGATAAAATCCCCAACAACTGGGAATCGGTTTTCGGCGGTAAAGCCTGGACCTTTGACGAAAAACGTGGGCAATACTATTACCATATGTTTGTCAAAGAACAGCCCGATGTAAATTGGCGCAAGCCTGAAGTTCGTAAAGCCCAAATGGATGTTCTCCGCTTCTGGCTCGAGCGTGGTATCGACGGTTTTCGGCTGGATGTTTATAACGTCTATTTCAAGGACGACCAGCTTCGCAATAATCCAACAAAATGGGGGCGTAGAGCCTTCGAAAGACAGCATCATATCTACGATGGCGACCAACCCGAAATGGAATCCGTGCTCGAAGAAATGCGTGGCATCCTGAACGAATACCCCGAACGCTACGCAGTCGGAGAAACCTTCTTCGCAACGCGCGAGAAAATCATCCGCTATAACAGCGAAGATAAATTACACGCTGCTTTCGATTTTGAATATCTTTGGAGCAAATATAAGCCTGAGAAATTCCTGAAAGCGATAGAGAATTGGGAAAGTCTCGCCGAAAAAGCAAATATCTTCCCGAATTATGTCCTCAGTAATCACGATACCCCTCGCCCCGCCACACGCTATGCCAAAGGCGAAGATGATGCCCGTACAAAAATCGTCATGGCGATGCTCCTGACCATGCGTGGGACTCCTTTCCTTTATTATGGCGAAGAAATCGGGATGCGTGATATATCATTAAAACGCAGCGAGATCATGGATCCGCCCGGCATAAAGTATTGGCCCTTCAACAAAGGGCGCGATGGCTGCCGCTCACCCATGCAATGGGATGATTCGGAGAACGCAGGATTTTCCAATACAAAACCCTGGCTGCCTGTTCACCAAAATTATAAAAAGCGCAATGTTGCTACCCAGCAAAAAGATGCCAACTCGGTATTCAACTTCACGCGTAAATTGATCGCATTGAGAAAAGAATATAAAACTTTGCGGCAGGGAGAGATTCTTCAGTTAAAAGATATGCCAAAAGACGTGATGGCATATCTTCGTAAAAGCGATGAAGAAGAAATCATGGTCTTGTTAAATTTCAGTAAAAAGAAGAAAAAGATCATTTTGCCGAAGAGTACTTGGGAAATTTTCTTTTCTGAAACGAGAGAAAATTTAGAAGGCAGCGAGCTTCTGCTTTCCTCGCATGAAGTGCTTTTGCTGAAAAGAGAGTAAGATGTGCATTGCATCTGTTTCTCCCCTAAATTCTGAAAGCGGAATTTAGGGGAGATGTCCGCAGGACAGAGGGGGCAGATGCGTTGCACATCGGGTCTTAAAAAAATATGCCAAAAGAAAAACTCAATCTCGCCAACTATAAGATCACCGCCGTGATTCCCGCGTATAAAGTTGAAAAACAGATCGCAGAGACTTTGGCGCGCATCCCCGGCTATATCTGGAAAATCATCGTCGTGGATGATGCCTCGCCAGATCGCACGGGCGAGATCGTTGAGCAAGTCAAAGCCAAAGACTTGCGTATCACACTGATTAAACACGCTAAAAATCAGGGGGTCGGGGGCGCAATGCTTTCGGGGTTCAATAAAGCGTTGCAAATCGGCAGCCAAGTTGTTCTCAAGGTCGATGGCGACGGGCAGATGAGCGGATACGATCCCCGTTCACTTTTAGAACCGTTAATTCGCGGCGAAGCGGATTATGTCAAAGGCAATCGTTTTCGTGATTTCAACGCGCTCAAATCCATGCCGCTTATCCGCCAGATCGGCAATATGTGCTTGGGATTTCTCGTCAAAGCCGCAACGGGATATTGGGATTGTTTTGACCCCACAAACGGATTTTTTGCCATTCGGCACGAAGCCCTAGCACAGCTCCCTTTGGATAAAGTCCATAAAAGTTATTTCTTTGAAACCTCGATGCTCGGCGAACTGTACTTGATCGGCGCAGTTATCCGAGACGTGCCTTATCCCGCCGTTTATGGGGATGAAGAATCGAATCTCTCGGTGCGAAAAACGCTCTTCGAGTTCCCGCCAAAATTGACTTATCTATTCTTTAGAAGGATGCTGATCAAGAATTTCCTCTTTGATTTCAGCATGGAATCGATTTATTTGTTGACCGGATTCCCCATGCTTGTTTTTGGCTTGCTCTTTGGCACCGTCAAATGGATCAAGTATTTTAACTTGGGTATTCCAGCCCCAACAGGCACGATCATGATCCCCGTGATGTTGGTAATGCTCGGCGTCCAATTGCTACTCGCTGCAGCAAATATCGACTTGCAAGCTGTACCCAAAAAAACACTTTGTGATGGTGAATTAAAAGGAAAAAATGAAAATTAGAGAAAGCCTAAAACAATATCCCAAAGAAGATTTAACCCGCACCCCAACGCCTTTGCAATTTTTGCCACATCTCAGCGAAGATCTGGGGCTTAATTTTTATCTCAAACGAGATGACCTGACCGATCTCGCTTTGGGGGGTGACAAACCCCGCAAGCTGGAATATGAAATTGCCCAAGCGATAGAAAAGGGCGCAGATTATCTCGTCACTTGTGGAAGTGCACAAAGTAACCATGCACGTTTAACAACGGCTGCTGCTCGTCGTCTTGGGTTGGACGTGGCTGTAGTTCTCAGCCACGATCAATGGCATGCTATTCAGGGGAATTTGCTCACAGTCTATTTGATGGGCGCACGCGTGGAAATGGTCCACACTGAAGACCACTGGGATTTGGAAGAACACGCCCTTAATCTCGTTAAAGAACTCGAATCGGAAGGGCGAAAGCCGCACTATATTCCTGTTAGCGGAACAACACCACATAGCTCGCTGGGCTATATCAGCGGAGCATTAGAGACGCTGGAGCAAATGGAAGAGCAGGGAATTCTCCCTGATGCAATATATCTACCCTTTGGCACAGGCGGCATCTTCACGGCGATGATGTTGACATTCCGGGAAAAAGGCATCGAAGCCCCTTTCTTTGGAATCAGTGTTAATCGCAGCCTCGATAAATGTTTTGCCAACCTCGACAAATGGTGGGCTGCTCTTTGCGAATTATTGGATGTTGACCCCGAACGTTCACGCGGGGAATTTCGTCTTTATGATGAGTTCATCGGGAAGGAATACGCCGACCCTACCGAAGCTGGCTTGGACGCGATCCTGAAAATGGCTACAGCGGAGGGTATATTGCTTGACCCCGTCTATTCGGGGAAAGTTTTCTCGGGATTTTTATCTCACTATGAAGCAGGCAAATGGGAAAAAGGCCAAAATATCCTCATGCTCCATTCAGGCGGTGTGCCAGCCATTTTTGCTTATGCGGGCATTTTAGAAGAGCATATGCGTAAACGCGGAAGATTATAAAAGACGCTATCTAACTAAATATGACTCCGCGAGGAGCATATTCTTGCGACGAAGCGGTCTCATAATTTATAAGATTGCTTCGTCGGGCTATCGCCCTCCTCGCAAATTCATCCATGTTGAGAAAAAAATGAATAAAAACGATTTCAAAAATTACAAAGCACAATTTGTTGACGCAACCAGAAAAGTGTTGGAAGCCGAGCATACCGAAAACTTGGATGAAGCGGCTTTCCCTGCGTATAGCAATCCCAATCCTTTGATGAACTTTCTCTTTTGGGAGCGTATCACTCGCGTGATGAAAGATGTCGAGAAAAAAGGGAATTTGGGCAGTGTTCTCGATTTTGGCTGCGGCAGTGGTGTGATGCTCCCCTTTCTTTCTCAAAAAGCAGATGAAGTCCACGCTATTGATATTGACCTTGAGCCCCTACGTCGTCTAGAAGAACATATCTCTTTTGCGGAGAATGTCCACTTTTTAGATACGCATAAGAATATAAAAAAAAGTTCGCTCGACCTGATCATTGCCTTGGATGTTTTGGAGCATGTCGATGATCTGGATGCTATCTTTGCAAAGCTTGCTTCTCTATTAAAACCGGGTGGTGAGATTATTGTCTCTGGCCCCACAGAAAATATCTTTTATAAATTAGGACGTTTTCTTGCTGGCCCCATTTATTCTGGCGATTATCATGTTCGTAATATCTATGATATTCAGAATATTGCCAGCAAGCATTTCAGCGTAGAGAGAATGGCGACGCTTTTCTTCCCAATTCCCTTCTTCGTGATCTTTAAAGGGCATGATAAGAAGAGGGTGCGTCGCACCTAAAATTGAAAAATATGTCTGTCGGCAGGAAAATGCTTCTTCTTTGATGGTTGTTTATCGAAGTTGGTGCGACGCACTGCCCGCTCAGGAAGCATTTGCTTTTTCTTGGGGGCAAAGTATACTAACGCTAAGATGAATAAAATTCCCTATATTCCAGGGTTGAGATCAGCCAAAGAATCTCCTTTGGCACGATTTCTTCCGCCCATCGAGGAGGGGGTTGGGGCCGCATGGCTGGCTGGAAAGATCGGGAAAAATGCCTGGGTACTCGACCCTTTTGGGGTCTCGCCTCAGCAAGCTTTGAGACAAGCGCGGGGCGGACATCGTGTTTTGGTTGCGGCAAATAATCCTATTGCACGCTTTTTACTTGAGATGGGTGCCAATCCTCCTGCCGAATCCGATTACAAAGCAGCCCTCGCCGCTTTAGCGATCTCCAGAAAAGGGGGCGCACATCTTGAATCCCATCTGAAAAGTTTATATCAAACAGAATGTGCCAAATGTAAGCAAATGGTGATCGCTGAGGCATTTTTATGGCGCAAGGATGCCGATGTTCCCTTTGCACGGATTTACGAGTGCGAAAATTGCGGTGACAAAGGCGAGCGATTAACAACTGTTGCGGATGCAGAGCGCGCATTGGATATTTTATCGAGCGCAAAACTGCATAGTGCACGTGTCTTAGAACGCGTTGCACCGCTCGGCGACCCTGACCGTGAATACGCCGAAGAAGCTTTACACGCCCATTTACCGCGCGCTATTTATGTGCTGACCACGCTTATTAATCGATTGGAAAGCTTATCGCTAACACCAGAGCGCCAGCGCGCACTGACGTCATTATTTTTAACGACCTGCGATGAAGCAAATACGCTATATCCACACCCGGATGAACTCTCGCGCCCCAAACAATTGCGTGTACCCGCCCAATTTTATGAATGCAATCTTTGGCTGGCTCTTGAGCGTAGTATAGACTTATGGGCAAGTGAATTTTCTCCTATTCCGCTTAGTATTTTCCCCGAATTGCCGCCAGAAAGTGGCGGGGTCTGTCTTTACGAAGGCAAATTAAAAGACCTTACCAATCATGAAAATCTACCCAAATTTGATGCTGTTCTCACTGCGGTTCCACGTCCTAATATGGCTTTTTGGACTCTCTCTGCGCTTTGGGCAGGATGGCTTTGGGGGCACGAAGCCGCCGAACCATTCAAAGTTGGCTTGCGCCGCCGTCGCTACGATTGGGGCTGGCATGCCTCTGCCCTCCATGCCGCTTTGGGTCATTTGAGCAAACTCTTGCCCGAAAAAACGCCCCTTTTTGCCTTGCTCGCCGAGCCTGAACCCTCTTTTCTCAGCGCAGCACTGATCGCCGCTTCGCCAAAATTTGCGTTAAAAAATCTTGCCATGCGCACAAAAGATGATCCCATCCAAATTCTCTGGGAGCGTGCAAATTCCTTCCCGAGTAAGCGAACGCGACGGGGGAAGGCTAGGATGGGGGTGGGATACGCGGTCAAAACTCATCTTCTCGCCCGAGGCGAAGCCGCGACTTATTTACACCTCCACGCTCAGGCATTATCCGAATTCGCCCGTGCCCAAAACTTGCTTCTGCCGCAAGAAGCTGTGGATGAAGCCCTCAGCCGCATCCACGCAACAATAGACGAAGAACTGCGCGCACACCCCGCTTTGCTGCGTTACGAAGGCAGCGAGAAAAGCCTTAGTACCGGTTTATGGGGTCTTTCTTCGACAAAGGATAGCGAAATCCCTCTTGCTGACCGTGTAGAAAAAGCAGTCGTTCGCTATCTGACCCATAACCCCAACAAAAGTTTATTTGACATTGAAAAAGAAATTTACCCGCATTTTGCTGGATTACTGACCCCATCGAAAGCATTGGTCGCCGCCGTTTTGGATTCCTACGCTCATGTCAAAAATGGTCTCTGGGGTCTCCGCTCTAAAGATGCTCCCTCCGCTCGCCACGCTGATCTGGACGAAATGCGCGCCCTCATCACAGATATTGGCTTGCGGCTAGGACATCAGACCAATCAAATTAACGACAAATTACTCATTTGGGGAGAGATATCTGCACCTGTATATATTTTTCATCTTATTGCTTCAGCCCTCGTGCAGGAGATCTTTGAAGACAAGACCTTCTCCCCCGACTTCCGCTCCCGCAGCATTATCTTGCTCCCCGGCGGGCGGGCGGGATTACTCGCCTACAAGCAAAAACGTGATCCCGCCTTACGCGCCGCTTCAGCCAATTGGCGTTTTATCAAATTCCGTCTCTTGCGCACGGTGGGTGAAATTCCCATTATCAATGCCCAAACATGGGAAGAGCAAATGTCCAGCGATCCCGTCGAAGAAGGAGCAAAGAGACAGCTAATGATGTTCTAATTCTTAAATGATAAAATGAAAATGAACTTCTAATTTATTGGTAAAGGAGAAAAATAATGAAAATCAAAAGCAAAGTTTCAATCAAGGGAAGGAAAGAAGATGTATGGCACGCGATCACAGATATTGAAGGATCTGTTGAGATGATCAGTGCCATAGAAAGCATAGAAATCCTGGAAAAACCAGAGTCAGGTATTTTGGGCTTGAAATGGAAAGAAACCCGCACCATGTTTGGCAAGGAAGCCACTGAAATAATGTGGATCACTGACGTAAAAGAAAATGAATACTATCAGACAAGAGCTGAAAATCATGGAGCTGTTTATATTTCAAGATTAGAGATCAACGAAGTTGGGCAAGAAACAAAGTTGACAATGGGATTTGAAGGGGAAGCACAGAGTTTTGGCGCGAAAATCATGTCCTTTTTAACAGGTTTTATGTTTAAGGGTGCAACCGAAAAGGCATTAAAACAGGATCTGATAGATATCAAGGCTTTTGTAGAGAAATCTGCTCATTAAAATTGTACAATTCCTAAATGAATATTGAAATTAAATCGGCTAGCCTAGATCAAAAATCAGTAACAGCCAATCTGATTGAATTGTACAAACACGATTTGTCTGAGTTTGAACAAACAGACGTAAATGAGCATGGCAAGTATGGCTATAAATACCTAGACCATTATTGGGTTGAAGAGAATAGGCATCCATTTATCATTTGTGTTGATAAAAAGATTGCTGGATTCGTTCTTGTTAATGACATCACCGTAACAGGAAAAAGCGATTTATATATAGCCGAGTTTTTTATACTGAAAAAGTACAGAAGAAGGGGGATAGGTCAAAAAGTTGCCCATAGCATCTTAAGCCAATTTGATGTGAAATGGGAATTAAGTGTTTCAAAAGATAATAGTGGAGGAAAAGTCTTTTGGAAAAAAATCGTTGAGGGCTATACAAATAGAAACTACGAAGTAACTGAAAATAAAAATAGACCTCTTACAAAAGTCATTTGAGTTCGAGATTGTAGAGAGAAGCGATCAAATTGAAGCGTAAT
>JABGQT010000095.1 GCA_018648685.1 Anaerolineae bacterium | reverse complement strand
GTTGAGCGTGTTGCAGCAACCTTAAAGTTCTCAGGGATATAGTGGTTCTCATAATAGTCCCAATTGCCTGCGAGTACTCTTTCTGCCGAGGCAAGAGCAGCTTCAGCTGCGGCAATTTTCTCTTCATCATTAGATTCTTTCGCTAAGAGCAAAGCTTCTTCTGCTTCAGCAACTTTTTCTTCCGAATTGAGAACTGACCAACTAATCTGATAAGCCAAACTCTTTTCGGCATCAGATAAATTTCGTTCTGAAAGAGCAAGGGCCTGCTCTGCTGCGGCAACAGAAGCGGGAGAAGTTATCTCTGCCAGTGTGCGTTCAGCTAATTGGAGTTTGATTTTTTCAGCGGTATTATCTAGTTCGGCAAGTAAATCGCCCACTTCAACAGAATCTCCTACAGCAACGGAGAGCGAGAGCAATTGTCCACTGGAGCGGAAACCAAAAGATGCCTCAGCTGCCGGGACTAAGGAGCCTACACCGCTGGCGTAGAGTACCAAATCTCCCTGGCGAACTTTTGCTGTCTGCATGGCGGGGGCATCCGCTACATCTGCATCGGCTTGGGCATTTTGAAATGCGTAAAATCCACCTACAGCGAGGAGGCTGATAACTGCAACTGTGATCCATACCATTTTTTTATTTGCAAAGAACTTTGAGAACATGTTTTTTCCTTTTTATACAAAATTTGTTATTAGCAAGGAGTATAGTGAGCGTCTGTAAATGATTTATCAAGATAATATGAAGATTATGTAAAGAAAAACACCCCAAATGGGGTGTTTCCTAAACAAAAGAAGATATCTCTATCTTAAAAAAGTAAAAGACCCTGAAACTGCAAAAAAAAGCTTCTCCAATTTAGTTGCGCTTACAGATGTGTCTGGTGACGATACAAGAGAATTAAACGAGAGCGTATAATAATAATTCCCATGTTGAGCGTAAGTAATATATGATATTGAGCTGCCATCAACAACTTTCACAAGCCAAGCATCTTCATCACCAAGAAACCAGGGAATAAAATCTTTTGAGATCTGGTTTTGTGGATCTCTGCTCGCGAAAGCTAGCAGCGTATCTCCCCCATTTATTGGTTCATATTGTATTTGCAGTATAGCAGGTTCAGGAGAATTCAGAATCACTCCATCCAGCCCCTCGGATGCACTGACAAGCGAAAATAGATCATCATTACTTCTCAACATCACGGCATCAGGTTTGCTTTTCACATCTTGATAATACCCAAGAGGATGAGCGAAACAGTATTCACCATTTTCAGCAAGAAAGGCTTCGTAACCATCACGCCTACATTTAGCTCGCACTAGCGCGTCTACATTTCCCCCTTGATTAGCACCACTTTCTAATGGCGATGACGGTGGTGTAGTGGGAATACAAGCAGATAATAACAATGATATGAAAATAAAAAGATATAGCACTTTGCGCTGAGAAAACAACATCATTTCCTCCTTGATGTTTAGAACAGCTTTTAAATTTACTCCCTTGGGTAGTGATGTGTACGCGATGTCCCAATAAAATATATTCCCCTATTCTACACGAAATTTATAACTTTTCACCCCTCTGTTGACCGTTTTTCTACTAACGAAGCTCACTTTCTCTTAAAAGGGATGGTCATCAGGAAACCGAGGGCTATCACTGCTTGCCCAATCCCCACACCTGTAGCTTGGAAGGGACCAAAAAAGGGCACGCCGGGTAAGGGGTGTGAGCCCATGCCAAAGACATCTGCCATGCCTGTAAAAACAGCGAATACGTAGCCTGTCGCAACCAGACGTAACCCAATATCGGCAACAATGGAGCGTTCGTCATCTCCCCATAAGGCGATCAAGGCAATATATCCGCCAAGGCAAATAATGCCCAGACCAACCAAGAAAACTGCGATCTGCACAAATCCAACAACGGGGCTGCGATCCATTCCAAAGAATTCGGGTTTTGCCCCCATCGTAAAAACAAAAAAGCCAAAAAGCGTGGTAAATAAACCGAATCGGGTTGGCGCAAGAGCAAAGGAGTGTCTTTCTGATTTTGTCATGAGGAGGGAAGATTTTTCTTAAGATGGTTAATAAAATTCTCGCCCAAGATGGCGGCAATGTTGTTTTCAGTATACCCGCGTTCGCTAAGTAAGGGGGCTATTTTTTGAAGGTCGGCAACAGTATTTATGCCGTTTGGCACAGATTCTAAGCCAAAGCCGCCGTCAAAATCGGAGCCGATGCCAACGTGATATGCATCTCCGGCAAGTTGGCAGATATGGTCAATATGTGCGACAAGGTGTTCAAGTGTAATATGCTCGCGCCCGTCTGTTTTTTTCCAGCCTACCTGCAAAAAAGCGTTGAAGAGAACTGTCCCGACCACACCATCTCGCTCGATGATACCGCGAATGACGCGGTCAGAGAGATGCCTATTTGTCCCGGAATTTGGGAGCAATGCTGCTGCATTACTATGACTGGCAATTATTGCCCCTTCATAAATATCTAGCGCTTCCAGCGTGGCTACTTCGTCCATATGACTTAGGTCGAGGGTAAAGTTGTAGTCTGCCATCGCTGCAAGGAGTTCTCGGCCTTCATTTGTTAGTGGACCCGGTTCGTGCCAACCGCCGCAGTAGCGTGTTCCGACCCATGCGGGACCGATAATACGAAGGCCAAGTCCCCACCATTCTTCTAGTTCTTCAGGGGAGCGAATGCCTTCTGCACCTTCCATGAGCAGAACCATCCCTGTAGGGTGTGGGTGTTTTTCTTCGGCATCCTGCCATTTGGACAGGAGCAAGTTCAAATCAAGGGTGTTGCGGATAATCTCAAATTTATCCGGATGCTCTTCTACTAATCGCCTATATATATCAATTTGACTACGATAGAGTCGATGGGCTTCATCTGCATTCTTATAACTATATTTTGCCCAGTCATCGTGCTGATAGCGTCTGGGCGGGGCAAAGAGAGTCGCGAAAATAAGGGCGATCTTGCCTTGCTGATATTCGGGATATCCGAAGAGAGTTTCTCCTGTGTGCTCAACCGTGGAAGAGCCGTTTTCAAGGCGGCGCGTTTCTGCAACGGAGCGTGTATAGTCTCGCCCAAAAGATTGGATATTATGAGCAAGATCTTCGTGCGCGTCTACGATAATATGCATTATATAAAGTGAGGGAATTTAAGGATTAAAAAAAGAGCGCACCCGATTGGGTGCGCTCTTGATAATCAGGCTTATTTCTCTTCAGAAACTTCTTCTGTTGCTTCTTCTTCAGGAGTCTCTTCAACAACTGGCTCTTCTTCAGGAGCTTCTTCCGCGGCTGCCTCTTCGGCAGGAGCTTCTTCAACAACTGGCTCTTCTTCAGGAGCTTCATCTACGGCTGCTTCTTCGACCGGAGTTTCTTCAGCAACTGCTTCTTCAACAGGAGCTTCTGCGACTTCTTCTGTTTCTTCGCTATCACCCTGAAGTGCTGCTGCAAGGGCTTTCATGTCTTTATCAACATAAGCTGCGGAATCAACCTTGCGCATACTCAAACCGATACGGCGGCGATCTGCTTCAATACGGATAATGCGCAGATTTACCACATCGCCTTCGTTGAGTTCTTCTTTGGGGTGTTCAACGCGTTGGTCGCTGATCTCAGAGACATGAATTAGACCTTCAATGTCATCTCCAATACGAGCAAAAGCACCAAATTTAGTCAGACGAGTAATTTTGCCTTCAATCAATTGACCAACCTGGAATTTCTCAATGCGAGATTTCCACGGATCATCTTGCAATTGGCGTAAGGAAAGCCCAATGCGGTTTTTCTCTTCGTCAATGCTGATAATTCTGACTTCAACTTCTTGCCCAACAGTAAGAACTTCGCTGGGGTGTTTTACACGTTCCCAAGAAATTTCAGAGAGGTGAACAAGGCCATCTGCGCCTTGAATATTGACAAAGGCACCAAAATTAGCCAAGCTGGTTACACGACCGGAATAACTCTCACCAACGGTCAAGTCTGCAATAACTCGTTCTTTAACCGCCTGACGAGACTCATTGCTCGCAGCACGTTCAGAAAGAATTAAGCGGCGGCGTTCTTTATCAACCTCGATAACACGAACGACAATCGCTTCCCCTTGCATCTTTGCCCAACGTTGCTCAGGTGTTGCGCCAACAGCCATACTACGGCGTACAGCGCTAACCTGTGAAGCAGGAACAAATCCACGCAAACCTTCTACATCTACAAGCAAGCCGCCTTTGTTATAACCGCTGACCTTGCCTTCATAAGACTCTTCACTCTCAAGCATATCGGCAACGATCTTCCACGCGCGCATTTCAACTGCACGGGTATAGGAAAGGATCACATTACCGTGTTTATCTTCAGGGTTAAGAACATAGGCTTGGATCTCTTGTCCAACCTCGAGTGATTTGATCACTTCAGGAGACATATCATCCAAAGCTCGTCCGGCAATAACACCTTCTGATTTTGCACCAATGCTTACTAAGATTTGGCTAGGTCCGATACTGGCAATAACACCTGTACGAATTTCGCCCCGCTGAGGCAAGTCTACTTTATACTCTTCTGCATCCAGAAGATCAGCCATGCTTGGCATTTCTTCGTCATCACCTTCATCTTCTTGTACATCAACAACTTCTTCTTGTTCTTGTTGTACTTCGGTGACAATTTCTTCTTGCTCTTGGCTCTCTACTACAACTTCTTCTTGCCCGTCTAAGGCATCGTTCTCTGACATCATTCAACAACTCCGCTTTCAAAAATTTGTACGCCGCATTATACAGGCTAAGCAAGAACTTGACAAGCCTTGCTCAACGCTTATAATGCTCTTTATGCCTATTACTTACCCTTTTACCGCTATTGTCGGGCAAAATCGCATGACGCGCGCCCTCATTCTCAACGCCGTAGACATTCGTATCGGCGGAGTCCTGATTCGTGGGGAACGCGGAACAGCCAAATCTACTGCTGCCCGCTCTTTAGCAGCACTGCTTCCTGCCGTCAATATGGTAGATGGATGCCGTTTCGGATGTGATCCCAATCATTCGGCTAGTTGGTGTACAGAATGCCGGGAGCGCGCCCAACCCGAAGGCTTGCTCCCGTCTCAAGAACGTCCGATCCCTTTTATCAATCTCCCCGTTTCCGCAACGGAAGACCGCGTGGTCGGCACTCTCGATATTGAACAAGCCATCCAAAAAGGCGAGCGTCATTTTGAAGCTGGTGTGCTTGCCTCCGCCAATCGTGGACTCCTCTATATAGATGAAGTGAACCTCCTCGATGACCATGTAGTCGATGTTCTCCTCGACTCAGCCGCAATGGGTATGAATATCGTCGAACGCGAGGGAATCTCATTCTCGCATCCTGCACGATTTATTCTCGTTGGCACAATGAACCCCGAAGAAGGCGATCTGCGTCCTCAACTCCTCGACAGATTTGCGCTTTCTGTAGATATTGTCGGCATTCGTGACGCACGCGAACGCGTTGCCATTATGGAACGTCATCTCGCCTATGAAGAAGATCCCACCGCTTTCCACACTGCATGGCAAGAAAAAGAACGTGAACTCTCAGAAAGAATTGCTCACGCACAAACACTTGTTAACAAAGTTACCTATTCCAGACGTGACTTGCTCTCTATCGCTGCCTTAACCTCTTCCCTAAACGTAGACGGTCACCGCGCCGATCTCGTCATCTTAAAAACAGCCCGCGCCCAAGCCGCTTTTGACGGGCGTACTGCCATCAACGATATGGATATCGCCCTCGCAGCAGAACTGGCTTTGCCCCATCGTGTTAATAGCACTCCCTTTGGTCAAGCAGGGATGACCCCGACGCAATTACAAGAACGAATCGAAGAGTTGCAAAGTCAAGCCATTGCTGAAGAAGAAACGGGAGAAAAATCGGAAGGTGAAGGCAGCGAGGAAAAAAAAAATTAAAAATTGAAGATGACGCTCAGGAAGGACCCACACAAGGTCAACCTGAAGCAGCGCCACAGGATGATGTTTCTGCCCACACCGATGCCAATTGGTGGAAAGGGGGGCAAAAAGTAAACCCGGGTGAAGAATTCAAAACACGTTCTCTCAACACCCCTCTCGATAAATTATCCCGTCGTCAATCTGGACGACGGTCTACCACCCGTACCGAGCGTAAGCAAGGACGATATATCCGCGCCACCCCTGCTAATGGCCGCAAGGATGATATTGCCTTTGATGCTACTTTGCGTGCCGCTGCTCCTTTCCAGAAGAAACGCGTCGAAGAACGGGAGAAAGTTGCCTTTGCGATCAAAAAAAGTGATTGGCAGCGAAAGATCCGCGTCAAAAAATCGGCAAATCTTGTTCTTTTCCTTGTAGATGCAAGTTGGTCGATGGCTGTTGCTGAAAGAATGAATGCGACGAAAGGCGCGATCCTGTCCCTTTTAACGGATGCCTATCAACGTCGCGACCGAGTCGGATTGATCGTCTTCCAAAAAGATCGTGCTACATTGATCTTGCCGCCAACGAATTCCGTTCAATTGGCACAGCGTGCGCTTGTGGATATTCCCGTTGGGGGGAAAACGCCGCTTTCCGCAGGTTTATTGATGGCCTCTGAAATTCTACAACGTGAAAGCTATACTCACCCCGATGTAGAACCCTTATTGATCGTAATGACAGATGGCGCAGGAAATGTCGCCATTGGCAAAAAGCCGCCAAATGAAGAAGCCTATTTCTTCGCCGAGAAAATCGCTCAAAACGATATTCGCAGCATCGTCGTTAATATGGAACATGAGTCTTTTGACCAAGGCTTAGCACAGAATTTGGCAGACCACCTTGATGCCCCCTGTTTCACACTAGATGAACTAAAAGCGGAGAATCTCTATAGGGCTGTTAAAAATGAGATGGTCGGGTAGCCTGTATACGACTACTTACTTTCCCCCAAAACTTCCCAACCAGAAAAGCCGCCCCAAATCCAGCGATCATTCCAGCAGCAATGCCTGCCGCCATTCCCCAACCCTGCCCTGCTTTAATCCCTACCGCTTGCCCGGCAAAGCCGCCAGCCAACCTGCCCAGCCACATCGCAGCGCCCATAGTGAGCGCGAGACCGAGTAGGTCGAGAAAAGTGTTACGAGAAAACTCAGAAAGCGTTAAGTCACCTTTTTTGTGTCTTTCTAAGTTACCGTATATTGTAAGTACAATTGCTGTCCCGATACCGAAAACAAGAACTATTGTAGCGAGAGCTTGCGAAGAAGCAGGGTAAAAGAGCAAGGCGGCAAGTAGTGTTACAAGGAGCAGGATAGAGATGGTAGGAGCGCGTTTTTGGAGAGACTTTAGCATAGACTACCCTAAGATGTAATCCTAATCAACCATTTAAAAAACAATATGATTGCTCCAAAAAATGAATGTGCAAACTGCATGGTTAGTAATCTGGTAGAAATAAGCATATATCCTTTCCTTGCACTCCATGCTGCTCCTAAAAGTATAAGAATAGTCGATATAATGTAAAACCATAAACCGACATTAGGTATTATTAGCACTAGTATTACTGGAATAAGCCATAAAAAACGACCTCGCATTGAAAAAATAAAAAGCAATAATAGAGATAAAAACCGTCTTGTAGAAGGGGATGCACGATTTATATATTCTTGAGCAATGTGCATGGTTTCTGTTTTTTCGTGAAGAATATCTGCTAAATTCAGCAAAATTCCATCATGCTCAGGGTATACCAACAGAATTTTTTTATAGTGTTCAACTGCCTTTGTTTTTTTCTTTTCTTTCAAAGCAATTCCTGCTAGTATAGCGTAAGCAAAAACAGATTCTTTGTTTATTTCCAAAACTTCTAGTGCAATTTTTTGTGCATCCTTATTGTTTCCCGAATAATATGCGATAAGAGCTTTAGTCTCTAATACGATTGGACAACAATGAGTTTCATCAGGAATATGGGTTAAAGCTTTTTCTGCTTCATCAAGCTTTGCATCATTTGCATAGCTTAGAGCAATATAACATGTCCAATGTTCGGTTTTTGGATTTCTTTTTGTCTGTGTAAAATCACCTTCAATATTCCTAAAAAATATATCTCTATATAAATCTGACATCATCCTTCTCCATTATTATGGTAATTGGGGTTGTGGCTGTCCCAATAGAATATCTATCAACTTAGCAGCTCCTCCAATAACCACTTCCCAAGGAGCATTAACTACTACCGCAACTGTTGCTAAAGCCAATATCGGTGTTCCCATATTCGCTTCAAAATACGCGCCAGACCTTATATTTCCCTTAGCAACCCCCTCCTCTCTTACGCTTACATCCGTAACATTTATATCTAGGCTGGCAGATGCATTCCAAATTTGATTCAATTTTACAGTAGTAATTGCTGAGTATCCAGAATTGGCAGAAAAGCCATTTTCTTTAACGGTATTTGGCCCCGAATATCGAATTCCATAGGACATGCTTTTCTTGGATGTGTTAATGCCGACAAAGCCCGATACTTTTTTTGTTTTTCCCACTATAGCCCCCCCATCCTTGTTGAATCTCAACACAGGATTTCCATCCAATGCAGATTGTTGTGACGTAACAGCCCCAAAAGAGAAGACGTTTGGAATTGAAAAAACAGGAACTGGTATTCTCTCAGATGTTAGACCAATTGATGGAATCGTGTGTTGTATTTTTTCTGAATTAGCTTGAACTGTATCCCAGAGTGTTCGTTTGTTTTCTTGTAAAACTGAAGGAAATTCAGGCACAGGAGTCGCAAGTTGTGGCGAAGCATCACACCGTATTGATGGTGGAATGGGTGTTGAAATTGCTGCCGCAGGTGCTATTGGTGCTCTTGTTGGAATAGGTATTATTGTTGTTCGTAAATCACCTAGCTTCCAGTCTGAAAGAGATTGCTGTAACTCATGTTTGCTAATACTGTATGTTGGCGGCAAAGAAGTCCATGGTTGATGTCCGTGCTCTATAGCCTCCAAGCTATGCTCATCTCTCCACTTTTCAGCCTCTATATATTCGGCAAGAGGGTCTTTTTCATCAGGCACCTTTGGTGCTGGAGGATTAAGTAATTTCTCTTTGAAACCAAGCACCTTTTCACGCATGCTTTCTTTTCTTTTCTTCTCTCGAATTGCTTTATACTCCGCAATCACAGCTGCATTTGCCGAATCCTGTCTTTCGTGCCATTCTCCAATATCATCATAAGGGTCTTCTTCTGGCTTCTTATTATACTCAGCAAACCACTGACTCGTCTGTTGTGCTATCCATGAGCTTTTTGCGGCCTGCGCCTTAACCCGTTTGGCTTGATTATATCTTCCCGCCCCAGCAGCCCAGACCCTTTTCTGATACTCCCTTTCTGCGCGTTTTCGTGCCGCTTCTGCTTCCGCTTCACGTCGTTTTCTCTCCGCGATCTGTGCGGCGAATGCCCCTATCGCTGCAGAAGCCGTTGCGCCCCAAAGCACATTGGCATTTGTTGATTGGGAATTGGGAGTCGGGGTGTTGGTTTTGCTGCCAAAAGTGAAGATACTTTCTTTTTTCTCTTCTGGCCTTTCTTCCTCAACAGGAGCAGGTTCTGGCTCAATCAGCGCGGCAATTTCTTGAGTATCTTCACTTTCTTCTGTTTCCACAGCCAAGACCTCTTGTACAGGCGTAGGCGTGAAAGTTGGCAAAGGTGCTGCATCCGGTTGGGGGATGATGATCTGCCCGCTCTTCTCGCTCATATTTCCGGCTTCATCCCAGGCACGTACGACAACAGGATAATTCCCGATCGGCGCCAGGATGCCGTCTGCAAAGGCTCTGTTCCAGAGAATGGTATATGTAAAAGAATCCTGGTCAGTTGACCAGTGTTTCTCGATCTTCTTCCAACGCCCTTGAGAATCCATGATCTGCATCT
>JABGQT010000175.1 GCA_018648685.1 Anaerolineae bacterium | reverse complement strand
ATGATCCGAAAGCGGATACAGGAAGCGACACGCTCGCAAGTCCCCATCTTGCTCGGCGGTCTACTTATGGGTGGCGGTCCCAATGTGTGGGCGGTTAAAGATCACCTAAAAGCAGGCTATCCTGTTTATGCAACAGCAGATGCAGTGAGAACAGTAGACGATAATCTCGAATCCGTCGCAGAGATGGGAATCACGCTTATCTCTGAAGATGAAGCAAAAGCCCTCCCCGCCTCCGTTCAATGTATCGAATTCAGAGATTTCGATTTCCCCGCTATTACAGAAACCTTTGCCCGATTTGGTGTCTCTCTTGATGATCTGGCAGCCGTCGCAGTCGCCGTTTTTGATCACGGTGATGCCCCAGCTAATATTTCAGATCGGCAATTTCGCTTCGATTATTTAGATGAGCGTATTCGTGAAAAGAACGCACTCTCATCCTTTGCCTTTATGGCAGATGATATTCCCTCGATCATGACTCGTCTCCAAGCCGTTGCTAACTCTGCAAAAGATGTCGATGCCCCACTGATTGCTATGGACACCGCACCTGCCGCTGTGCTGGGTGCAACATTTGACCCTATCGTGGCATCTCGCAAGCAAAAAGTCATTGCCAATATCGGTAATTTTCATACCTTGGCTTTTCGCCTTGGCACAGAAGGGATAGAAGGTGTTTTCGAGCATCATACTGGTGAGATCACCCTTCCGAAACTGGAAAAATACATCTGCGCTTTAGCAGATGGTACGCTCAAGCACGAGACTATTTTCAATGACAAAGGGCATGGCGCGCTTATTTATGAGAGTGAACCGATGATGCTAAATAGCAGAGATTTTGATATAGTGGTAACAGGCCCAAGGAGAAGTATGTTTTCGGGCGGAGCATCCACATTACGCCCTTATTTCTCCGTCCCGTTTGGAGATATGATGATCGCAGGCTGCTTCGGGATGCTCTCCGCCACATCCGATCTATTACCTAAATTATCCGAAGAAATACGAGAATCGCTCAAGGGTGCGGGCGGTGCGGGAACACCGCCGTGGGAAATTATATAAAGATTTCAAAAAGGACAAGCAAAAGTTGTCCTTTTTATTTTACAATTTGCTATAATGGGCATGTTAGAGCCTTCTATACTCAATTAATTTATAAGGAGATAAAAATGTCTGTAAGTGTTGGGCAAAAAGCCCCTGATTTTAAAGCCGCTGCATACTATAAAGGCGATTTTACTGAAGTGAAACTTTCTGATTTTGAAAACAAATGGCGCTTGCTATGCTTTTATCCCGGTGATTTCACCTTCGTCTGAGCGACCGAAGTCTCGGCGGTCGCCGACAAATATGATATTTTGCAAGATTTGGGTGTAGAAGTTATTTCCGTAAGTGTAGATAGTAAATTTGTCCATAAGATGTGGAACGACAAGGAGCTTTCAAAAATGGTCGAGGGTGGGATTCCCTTCCATATGGCTTCTGATACTGGCGGTGATATCGGCACGCTTTATGGCGTATATAACGAAGAAGCAGGCGTTGAGATGCGCGGACGCTTTATTATTGATCCTGATGGTGTAATTCAAGCAATGGAAGTCTTAACACCACCTGTTGGACGCAAATTTGCCGAAACCGTGCGCCAGATCCAGGCTTATCAGCTTGTCCGTAAGACAAAAGGTGCCGAAGCCACCCCCGCAGGTTGGGAGCCCGGTGATGAGACCCTGAAACCTGGGGCCAATTTGGTAGGAAAGGTTTGGGAAGTTTGGAATCCCAAGATGGAGAAGTAAAAAAACGCCTATCTTATTTAGTATAGAAAACAGCCTTGATGATAATCATCAAGGCTGTTTTTTTCATAAGCTACTAAACGCATTAGGTATCGCTTGCAAAAGGTTTTACCTTCATGCAAAAAAATATAAAGTTGATCTTAGGCTATAATCGCCTTCATTGAAAAGAAGAAAATGCAACTTTTACCATCTAAATCCATCTAACCCTTAAACCTTATAGGAGAATTTTATGGCTAAAAAACGAAGTAAACCTAGTAAAAAGAAAGCAAAACAACAAGACGCGAAGCAAAAGAAAGATCAAATGATGATCGCGGTTGCCGCGTTGGTCTTTGTTGTGATCGCATTTCTTGTTTTTGGTAGCAATCCCTCAGGTAGCAACGATGCCAATACTGCCACTGTAAACAGCCTCCCCGCTGAGATCAATACAGCGATGGGCTACCAGAAATTCCAGGAAGGCGCCTTCCTTCTTGACGTTCGCACCCAACCCGAATGGGAAGAGTATCATGTTGATGGCGCAACGATGATTGTGCTCGACGAGCTAGAATCTCGCGTTAGCGAAGTGCCTTTCGACCAAGAAGTTATCATTATCTGTAATTCTGGCAATCGCTCACAAGTTGCGCGTGATATTTTGCTACAAGCCGGGCACACGAGCGTAACAAGCATCGCTGGCGGCATCCAGGGCTGGATGTCTGCTGGACACGATGTTGTAACAGGCAAGTAAAAAAACTGTCATCGCGAGGAGGGCGACAGCCCGACAAAGCGATCTCCTTCACGTCTAGGAGAAGGAGATTGCTTCAGTCGCTATCGCTCCTTCGCAATGACAGTTTCATTTTCTGATTTTTTAACGGGGGAGATCAATAATAAATGTCGTACCTTTTCCCAATTCACTTTCAACGCTAATTTTTCCCTGATGCAATTGGATTAATTGTTTTGCAATTGCCAAGCCCAAGCCGCTGCCGCCGCCCTTTCGTGAACGGGATTTATCGGCACGATAGAAACGCTCAAAGATGAAGGGGATGTCCTCGGGCGGGATTCCCTGCCCCTCGTCGCGAATTCGAAGACGCACGCCCATCGGGCTGGATTCCGCTTCTAAACAGACGCAAGCATCCACAGGTGTGTACCGCAAAGCGTTCCCCACTAAATTACCGAGAATTTGGTCTAATCGTCCAGCGTCGGCATTAACCGTTAAATCCGCATCGTCCACATCTACCACTAAATTCACCCCAGCTTCTTCTGCCTGCCCGATAAAACTGGTGCGCACATCTGCCAGCAACTCAGCGATATTGACCTGCTCAACATTAAGATGCAATTGCCCTGCTTCTGCCAGAGAAATGGTCTGAAGATCGTCAACCAAACGAGACAAGAGACGTGTTTCGTCGAGCATCGATTCAATTTGTTCGGGCGTGGCTTCGTAAACGCCATCGAGGAGACCTTCGAGATTGCCGCGCAAAATATGAATGGGGGTGCGCAGCTCGTGCGCAACATCGGCTGTCATATTGCGGCGTTGCTGATCGGCTCGAGCGAGTTCATCAACCATCCGATTGAAGGATTCGGAGAGCCGACGGATTTCACCGGGGCCACGCTCAGGAACACGCACAGAAAGATCGCCTTCGGCTACGGCATCGGCGGCGGTCATCACGTTGGCGAGAGGGGTTCCCATTTTACGAAAAGCGCGCGTCCCAAAATAGATGAGCGCACCAATAATGAGAATTGGCGCGCCACAAAAAAGCAGCCCAAACGGAGAGGGTGAACGGGAATGCCCGAAGGGCATCATCATGCCATTCATGCGGTACATTGCCCCGATAAATCCACCTACTGCCAAGAGCGGGATGCTGATGAAGAGAAAGAATCCGATAAAGCGAAACCACAGAAAACGGCTTTTGCTCTCATGGTCAGTGCGATGATGAGGGAAATGCCGCCATCTTCCCCATCTTTTTTCTTTTGAAGGTTTATTTTGATTTGAAGACATTTTTATCACTTCTCAAACTAATAATCCGTAAGGGCGACCCGCTTGGATGTTCATTTTGCATTTTTTATTAGCCAATTATTTAGTAAAAAGAAAATTTCACTTGATAAGTACACAGGGTCGCCCCTACGACTCTACCTATGCTCGTCACTAAATTTATACCCTATTGCATAAACCGTGAGAATATATTTCGGGTTGGCAGGGTCTTCTTCAATTTTGCGACGTAGATTTTTAATATGCGCATCTATGCTACGATCATAGCCAATATAAGCAACGCCGTGTAGGTTTTCTAATAATTGCGCTCGTGGGAATATCTGCCCAGGGTGTCGTGCCATTGTTTCTAAAAGATTGAATTCGATTCTCGTCAGGTGGATAGATTCTCCAGCCAAGACAACGCTATGATTGTCTGTATTCAATTCCAATTCTCCAACGCGGATGATGCCCGAAACATAAACCCGCCCCTTTGCGCGACGCAACAAGGCACGGACGCGCGCAACCAGCTCGCGCGGCGAAAAAGGTTTTGAGATGTAATCATCCGCACCAATTTCGAGACCAATTAGGCGGTCGGTTTCTTCGGCACGGGCGGTGAGCATGATGATCGGCAAATCGGATTCGCGCCGCAACGCACGACAGACATCCAGCCCATCCATGCCGGGAAGCATTAGGTCAAGAACAAGCAGATCGGGTTTTTCGCGACGTGCCATCGCCAAGCCGTTATCCCCATCATTAGCAACCAAGACACGATAGCCGTTTTTCTCAAGGTAATCACGCGCAAGGCGAGCTACTTTTGGTTCGTCTTCGATGATCAGGATTGTTTCACTCATAAATCGCCTTTTTTATCACGAATAGATGTGAATGATTCGAATGTTGGGAATAAAAGTAAAGATATTTTAGCGGCACAACATTTTAAAATTTTATTTTTTGTGGTGGTTGAGTAGACGATGCTTTTCGGGTCTACTCAACCAACGGGCGCTTGCTAGAAGAAACTTTCGAGCAAGCAGTTTTTATGTTTCGCTCGAATTATCCCATAAAATCACACAGAACTTCTACCTTCTCTGCCTAAATTTAGCCCAAGTTTTCCTTATCGTCCAGACCAAGCCGTAAACGATCAAGAGCAGACCCACCGACATAATTACTTTGATTTCTTGAGGGGCAGTAGCGCGCGCACCAGAGAAGAAAAAATATAAGGACACGCCAACCCAAATCACGGTAATAGAGATATCGAGAGCAGAAATTTTTCTCCGTTTGAGCGTGGATAACTCTGCCCGTCCAGCAGCACTAGATGTTAACGCGGTATCGTAGCGGTGTAAGCTCAGCACGATGGAATTTGTTGGGCAGGCATCCGTACATTTCAGGCAAACGATGCAGTCCAAACCGTTTACTTCGCTATGCCCGTTAAGATCACCCATCACATCAACCTGCATATCACAGGTGCGGTTGCATTTCCCGCAACCAATGCACTCATCATTTATCAAGCGCACACCGCCGATTTTTGCAGGACTAAAAACCTTGAGCAATGCCCCGATCGGACATAGGTAGCGGCACCAAGCCCTTCTGCCAAAAACAAAGAAGAGTACCGGACCATAGAGTACGGCTGTCATCAGAATTGAAATACCGGTCTGTTGCCCGCCCCAGGGTTCGACATCTGCCAGACGTAATGTGAATATAGACGGGAAACCTTTCTCAATCCAGATCACAAGCAATGAACTGTAGATTTTCAATCCAAGAGCAACAAAAGGCAGAGTTCCCAAATATAAAAAGATACGGCGCGGGATCTTTATCTTCCACTTATCACCAATTCCCCATTCAATTAGCTCAAGATAACCGCCAAACCAGCAGAACCAGCCACAAAAGGCACGCCCCAGCAATATGGCTGAAAGCACCACCAATATCCAGAAGATGACTCCCGCATTTATCACGCCCCGCGACAAACCGGAGAAAAAGGCTTCAATCCCGATACTACCAACTGCCTGGACACCAAAGGTATACCAAGTGACCACATGCACGGTCATCATCAGCATCAAGAATACTCGGCTCAAATTACGATAACTTTGCGTCTTCATATTATGTTACCTCCATTATGCCGCATAACCTTGGACTATTCAAAAATCGCCCCAGGCGATATCAGGCCAGGGCGATTTTCTCAGCTACGCCTATTCTTCAGATTCTTCTTTTTCTTCTGGCTCATCATCACCTTCGGGATTCATCTTGCCCCAATAAGGATGATCGTGGTGCATCCACGGACCGCCTTTGCCCTCACGATGCATTCGGTACATTGCCCATGGGGGCACACCATAACCATATCGGCGCATCCCGAAAAGGCGGAAGAGACCACCAACGATCAGGATGAAGATAAATCCGCCGAACAACATTCTACCTAACGAGAAGGGAGTGTAGCTGTGGTAGCCACGCATTCCATACGCGCCGGGCATGCCACCATAAGGCATCATTTCGGCATAACCACCATCGGCGAAGGGCATATCTTCAAAAGACATATCCGACATCACGCCACGAGCATAGCCCGCGCGATAGAGCATTGAGCCGCCGCCGATCAACATGGCGATTAGGACCAAGCCCAGAACAACTTTCCAAATACTTACTTTCATTTTGCATCTCCTTATGCTTTGAGTGAGTATTACTTTATGCTCCTAGTATCTCCTTATCTTGTGAAGGAATTGTGAATGGATTGGGGAGGTCTGGTGAATTTTCATTTGTCATTGCGAGGCAGCTTTATCGCCGAAGCAATCTCCCTCACAGCACGGGAGACTGCCACGCCGTCGAAAAGCATCGACAGCTCGCAGTGACCAATAAATTTCCTGATAAAATTCACAACATGACAAAATGGATTAGCCCTCCCCCAATAGACATCCCCGAAACGCTCGTGGATTTAGACTTGATTCCGCTCGTCAAGCAGATTCTCGCCCGACGCGGATTCAGCGAACTCTCCGCTGCGAAAGCATTTCTTGACCCGAACGAGTACACGCCCACGGATGGCTGGGAGATGCCCGATCTCCGCGCCGCTGTTGACAGAATCGAGCAAGCTATTCACACGCGTGAATCGATCTGCGTCTGGGGCGATTTCGATGTGGACGGGCAAACATCCACTGCTCTCCTCGTCCAAACTTTGCACGCCCTCGGCGCAGATGTCCACTGGCATATCCCCATCAGAGCAACAGAATCACACGGGATCAAAATCCCGTATTTAAAAGAAGTTATTGATAATGGCGCAGAAGTAATTCTCACCTGCGATACCGGCGTAAGCGAAATTGAAGCCATCGAATACGCCAACGCTCGCGGCATAGATGTGGTCGTCACCGACCATCACGATTTACCGCCAAAACTGCCAAATGCGGTCGCCGTCGTCAACTCAAAACGCCTGCCTGAAGAACATCCATTATCCACTTTGCCCGGCGTGGGCGTGGCTTATTTATTGGCTCAAAAACTGCTTGAAAGAAGAAAGAAAAAAGATTCGTCACTCAACCTTCATCATTCATCATTACTCGATCTCGTCGCCCTCGGCATCACCGCCGATGTAGCCGAACTTTACGGCGACGCGCGTTATTTTCTCCAACGCGGGCTAATTGAACTGCGTCAAACGAAGAGAATTGGGCTACAAACGCTCTACGAATTGGCGGGCATCAACCCGCTCACCGTCAACGAAGGCGATATTGGCTTCGGCATTGCCCCGCGCATGAACGCCATCGGGCGGCTCGGCGATGCCAATATCATGGTCGATTTTCTGACCACCGAAACCCCCTCGCGGGCGCGCGTTATCGCCACCCAACTCGAAGGGCTGAACACCCAGCGCAGGCTGCTTACCTCACAAATTTATCAGGCGGCAGAGGCGCAAATCCGCGATAATCCCAAACTCAAAGAGACCGCCGCGCTCGTTTTGGCGCAAAAAGATTGGCCCGCAGGCGTGATCGGAATCACCGCCAGCAGGCTCGGCGAACGCTATCGAAAACCCGTTATTTTGCTTTCGGTTAGCGAAGATGGCAAAGCGCGCGGCTCGGCGCGATCGGTCGCGGGCATCCACATCACCGAAGCGATTGCCGCGCAAAAAGATATTTTGCACGGATTTGGCGGTCATCCGATGGCGGCAGGCATGGCATTAAATGCGGATAAAATCCCTGCATTTAGACGACAAATCAGCAATACGATTAAAAAACATTTGGGAACAGAAAAACTCCCCGAAGCCACGCTCGTGATTGATGCTTGGTTGCCCCTAAATGACCTGACTCTCGCCCTCAGCGCAGATTTAACCAAACTCGCCCCCTTCGGACCCCGTAACCCAACCCTGATACTTGCCTCCCGCGATTTATCGTTAAGCCATATCGCCAAAATTGGAAAAAATAAAGAGCATCTGCGCCTGACGGTCAAAGACCGCGAAGACAACGTCCAATCCATTCTCTGGTGGAACGGAGCGGATGAAGAACTCCCATCCAAAGAAAGCCGCTTCGACTTAGCCTTCAAGATGCGAACGGGAGAATATAAGGGACAACCACAGTTAACGTTGGAGATAGTTGATTTTCGGGTTACGGAGGAAGTGGAGAAAGTAGAAAGTCGAAAGAAGGAGATAGAAGTTATTCGGTTGAAGGTTAAAGATTGGGAAGTTGAAAGTGGAAAAGCGCAAATCTTTGTTGAAGGAAAATCGGAGATTAAGGGGAGAAACCGTTATGCCTTAGAAAAATCAGATGAATTAGCAATTTACACCTCCCCGCCCGGGCAAAGCGAATTACGCACAATACTAGAAGAAGTAAAACCTGAAAAAGTTTACCTAATTGGCATCAACCCGCCAGAGTTTACGCCCAAAACATTTCTCGCTCATCTAGCGGGATTGGTGAAATATACCCTCGCAAAAAAAGATGGAAAAACCACCATCTCAGCCCTCGCCGCCGTGACCGCGCAACGAGAAACAACTATCCGTTTGGGGTTAGAATGGCTCGTTGCGGGAGGACAAGTATATGTTGAAGTTCTAGATGATGATGTGTTCCTTTCAAAACTCACAAGAAAATTAGAGAAACACGCCCAAGAAGATTTATTTTTAGCGGTCAAAGGGTTATTGGCTGAGACGGTTGCGTTTAGGAAGCATTTTCATATTACAGAAATGAATGGAATATTTAGCTAGGGCAACAAATTTTCTCTCAGAGTACAAGGGATAGGCATTATGAAAAACATTTTAGAATACACTCACTCTGAAGCAAGAATTTTTTTCTTAAAAGAAGAAAGTTACTTCAACTTTGATTTGCCAAAATATTTTATTTTTCAAAATATTATCAACACAATATCTGGCGAAATCGACGGTCACCAACTATCTGAATATTATAGAACTTACGAAGATAATTCGCAAACACTAAGGACTGTATTTCCTAGCAACTCTGAGGATGTTAATTATAAAATTTTGAACAATAAGGACGGTAAATTTGCGTGGCGGCCGCTTCAATTAATTCACCCTGCTATATATGTGTCGCTTGTCCATAAAATTACAGAAGAGAAAAACTGGGCAACTATTGTTGCGAGATTCAAAGAATTTCAACAAAACCCAAAAATCAAGTGCTATAGTATTCCCGTAGAGTCAGAAAGTGATTCATCAGACAAAGCAGAGACTGTAACACACTGGTGGCATTCCATAGAGCAGAACTCAATTCAACTTGCATTAGATTATGAATATGTACTACATACTGATATTACTGATTGCTATGGATCTATTTATACACACTCTATAGCTTGGGCAATACATGGGAAAACCGTTGCCAAACAAAAAAGAAGGGATGTAAGCTTAATTGGCAACAACATCGACAAACACCTACGAGAGATGTCCTTTGGACAAACAAATGGCATTCCTCAAGGGAGTGTCTTGATGGACTTTATTGCAGAAATGGTCTTAGGTTATGCTGATCTTAAATTATCAGAAAGGTTAAAAACTCAAAAGTTAGATAATTTTCATATTATTCGTTACCGAGATGATTACAGAATATTCACTAACAACCCTCAAAGTGCCGAACTCATAACAAAACATATAACTATAGTGAACCCCATTGTCAAGACCACAAATTGACAAAGTTAAGGTGGATAA
>JABGQT010000183.1 GCA_018648685.1 Anaerolineae bacterium | reverse complement strand
ACATCCTGATTGAATACGCCAACCAGAGCAGCTATTAGAGATAAAAACGCTACCGATAGCCATAATTTTTTATTGGTTTCAAGGTTTTTGATCATTCTTTCTCCTTCCTTATAAGAGATATTTCAACTTCACAGTTCTACAATAATTAATTGCACAGCTCTATTCCGCACCATTTCCGCATAAGGCGATGGAATATCCGCACCGTCAAATACAACCTGCTGCCCATCGGCAAGCTGGAGCGTGATTTTCTTCGGCAATGTCTTCCATGTATCCACTCGTTGGGGATTGTGATAAGTTACAGGGATGCGCCCTAGAAAATTGAAGTTGACTTGATCCTGCTCGTCAAAAAGCCATCCGGGAAGAATTGGGCGCAACGCTAAGACGAGTTCGCCATCCTGCATCTGAAATGGCGCTTTGCCCGCCATCAAAATCATCCACATCTCGACGAACTCAGCGGTGGCGCCACTCAATCGGGCGACAAAACCGTTCCCATGCAAAGATTTATCGGGGTGGGCACTGCTAACGATAAAAGATGAATTCTCAAGGGGACTACGCCCATAACGCTCTGGCGGTTGGAAAGGAATTAGGCAGTTTTTGAAATCATCGAAAAATTCATCGTACAGCCCCGCCTTCAAGATTTCGAGCAGGTACTTATATTCCATGTGTAGCCAGATCGATTCGTTCTCCAGCCAGCCAGGGGTAAAGGCTCGTGCCCGCCCAATTTCATGCGGTTCGCCGCTCAACAGAGCGTTGACCTTGTACATCTGTAATTTTTCGTCAAAAAGGGCACTGCCTTTTACTTCATCATAGATTTCCTTTGCACGCTTGTCATCCACGACTTTCAGCGAACGCACCGCTCCCTCCAAAAATAGCGGCAGGGCAGTCGGTTGAAATGCTTTTACACGAAGACCTGTATCAAGCGTCTCATACTCGGTGACTTCGTAGCGGAAGTAGGTGGCGCCATTCGCACGAGCGATGCCATCTTCAAGATGTGCTTCAAAATGCTTCAGGATTTCAGCTACTTCAACATTGGGGATGGAAAGCTCTTCGCCGGGTATGCCATCTCGATAGATATTCTCTCGATAGGATTCTCTCAGTTCGTTGGATTTTTCCCAAAAGGCGAAGCGAGACACTCCTGACTTGGACAGGGTTGCCAAGTCCCTAAGATAGTGCCCGAATTTGGCTGGGAGCGTGATGCCCCCCTCTGCCCTATCGGGCATCTCCCCCCGAGGGGGGGAGAATTGGCTCCTTCCCCCCTCGGGAGAAGGCTGGGATGGGGGCAAAATGGCTACCCGTAAAAAACGAATCAGCCGCAAAAGTTCATAGGTCTCATTCATCGAAGAACCAAAGATACCCGGTAGCCCGTTAAGGGCATCGTACCAGCCGGGTTTTCCGGCTTCCATTTCGATGCCCATGCCTTTGGGGTCGAGGGTGCCAAATTTGATGCCTACCAGCAGAATAAGTTTGCCCAAAACAGTGATTTCGTATAGCTCACCGTCGGGAGTGTTTATCCAGCCCGTTTCGCCAACATGCGCCACAGCGTCATATTGACGGACGCCCTCTTCGGTAAGCCGATAACGTTCTGAGCGGGGCCGCACCTGCGCCGGACTGCGATAAAAGGAGATTTTGGCAGCAAGCAGTTCGTCCTTGCGGTCGGGATAGACAGCAAGGAAATTTTCAACCAGATCGAGAATATAGGTCCAGTGATCGACCCAGAAGCCTTCGCCGTAATCCGCATTGAGTTGGGGCTCGGCATGGCGCATGGCTTGCTCAATGAAGTCGTCGTAGGGGCAGGTTAGCGTAATATGATGGTCGACGATGTGTTTCAGCAAGCTGCCCGGGCTGAATCCCTCTTCGAGTAGCGTGACCAAGCCTAAATCCGAGTTCGTGACGAGAGTCAGGAGGGCTGTACGCTGTTCGGGATTTAGATGAAAGCTGGTTCCACGAATCACGAGCGGATTGTAGCCATCCAATTGAATCAGACTAAGAAAAGTACGGATATTGTGGTCGCCCAAACGTGGCTCCAACAGGACGTCGCTGCGGCGATTTTGGCAGACATCCCGAAAGTTGCCATTGCCCTGTGAGTAGAATTCGGCAGCGAGGAAAAAATGGTTATAGTCGCGCTCCGGGTCGCCGTGTTTGCGGGAGTAGATATGATAAGCATGGGGATTTTGCTCATCGCCGAGCATGATCGGGAACCCGCCCCGCAAGACATTGTCGAGGAAAGTCTGGCGGACGTAGGCATCAAAACGGGGATCACTGGTTTGGGTGGCGACGGAATCAGTCAGAGATTGGATGAGTTCCTGATTTTCTGCTCGCTTTTCTGCAAAATAAGCTGGCGAAGACAGACGATGGCGGGCTTCGGCAATATTTTCATATCCGTTGACATGCCCAAAGAGCATATACAGGGTGATGGATTCGCCGGGGGCGAGGGAGGCGCTGTGTCCAAAGAAGGTGCAGGGCGTTTTGCCCACAGTAATTTGGTTTGTGCTGCGCAAGGCATCAAGCGATTGATCTATGAATGAATCGGGCGCACTAAGAGAGGTGTTGGCTCCAAAAATAATTGCAGGATCAATAAATGGAGATAAGGCAGTGGCTTCGTCATTCTGTGCGGTAAAGCCTAAGGAAAAATGCCCGGCCTGAATTTCATGCACTTCGGTGCTATCGCCAGGGGTGGCACCCAAACGGAAGAAAGGCAACCCGCTTTCGAGATAAAAAACCTGCATCCAGGCTTCGATGGTGCGTCCGACGTGCTTCAAGCCCCCGTTATCAACCCCATAAGGAATTAGAGCGGGCATCCCATCCAGGATTTCGAGTTGCAGTGGGGCGTTACTGATATTTGTGAACGTCACTTGACGGGTAAGAGCAGCAAAGGATTCACCGGGGAGGGTGAAGTAGGTGACTTCGGTTTTTAGTCCGAGGGATGGATTTTCGTCCGTGATGCTAAGTTCGCTCATAGAGATGAGCATAGATTGAGAAAACTCATCCACAGATTTAGCAGATTTTTGATTTTCTTTTCTGCGTAATCTTTCTAATCTGTGGATAGAATTTGTCTGAAAAGGCTCGTAAAAGCCATTTTCTTCACCTTTTTGCCATTTCACAAAGGTGCGAAAGCCTTCCGTCGGCGTGCGCTGGTAGGCTTTATTGGCAGACTGAAACTCCATGATAGGGCAGTCTTTGCTTTCAACGCCAAAGCTGGTGATGGCTTGCCCTCGATTGACGTAGAAAACCCACATGGGTACGCCAAAATGCCCGGCAACACCAGGCAGAAAGCTGGTGAAGGGGCGCTGTTGGGCGTAGTTGGGGAGGGTGTAGGGTTTTGTCATTTTGAAAATACTCTGAGCGTAGCCGCTGATTGAGTAAGGCGATAGCACCATCATTGCCTGTATCGAAATCAAGGCGAAGCGGTTCGTGTCAATCCTGTTCTTGGTTTCGATACGGGTGATGATAAAACTATCACCCTACTCAATCTGCGAACTCTTTTCCCTGAAAAAAAGGTTTTACGCGGGCCAAATCTTGCGTCCACCACCTTGTGGAACAATCTCGCCAATCTCAGCAAGAGCATCTTTATCAAGCGGGGCAAGCTGTCCTGCTCTGATATTCGCGGTCGCCTGTTTCATGTTCTTAATGCCGGGGATAACCGTTGTTACAGCGGGGTGTGCAAGCGTAAATTGCAAAGCAAATTGCGCCAGTGTTTGCTCTTTTACCAGCGGACACAAAGTTTCGACCGTTTCCAAATCTTTCAGAAAAACCTGATACTCTTCTTCGCTTTCGTGCCAGCGTTTGCGGAAGTCATTCTCAGGGAAACGACTTTCTGGCGTAAATTTGCCCGCCAAAATGCCCATCGCGATACCACCGCGCACGATCACGCCGATATTATTTTCCTGACAATAAGGCAGAATATCTTTCTCGGGGGTACGGTTGAGAATGCTGTAGTCGATTTGCAAAGTGGCGCAGCCGCCATCCTGATTGAAGGCTTTTAGATAGTCAAAGTCACTGGTGCTAACACCATAAGCCTTTACTTTGCCATCTTTTTGCAAGCGCTGAAAACCCTCAACGAAAATCTCCATCGTGGGATCACGGAAGTCAATATGGCTTTGG
Organism: Anaerolineae bacterium; assembly: GCA_018648685.1. GTDB lineage: Bacteria > Chloroflexota > Anaerolineae > Anaerolineales > Villigracilaceae > Desulfolinea. The sequence continues at coordinate 5,879 of JABGQT010000183.1, read as the reverse complement.
ATCAAGTCAACGCAATCGGTGTTTAAACGCCGCAGATTACCCTCAACACCAGCGATCAGTTTCTCCACGCTGGTAGTAGGTAGATTGTCCTGCTTCGCCGTCAAAATCTCGCCAGCCGATCTTGGTCGCAACGATGAATTTATCTCGGCGACCTTTCATCGCCTTTGCTAGCAGTTCTTCACTATGATCCCAGCCGTAAACATCAGCAGTGTCGTAAAAGTTGACACCCTTATCAAGGGAATAATCTATCGCATCAAAAATTTCTTTATCATCGGTTGCGCCCCAGGCATCCCCACCCGCTGCCCAAAGACCAAAACCGATCTCTGAAATTTCCAGTCCACTTTTGCCTAAAACCCGATATGAAAGCTCACTCATTTTTACTCCTCCGGCGATCTGAAAACACAATTCTGCACATTCAGACCTTTGTCATAGTCGTATAAAGTCTTGGATATATTCGAAACACAGAAGGATAGTTCCTTCTTGGAGCTTATTTTTTGTGCGATGAAGGGACCAGCGATGCCTCTTTCATCAGTTTTAGCTTCGTTGATCGAACCTGTTTTTGCCCCAACCCAACCAGCGGATACGACCGCCCCCTCAACAGGGTTGCCACTCTGGTCAACGACGGTGAGATAAGCAGTGCCCTGCCATGCCTCCCCAACATCTTCCAGTTCCATCGTCATCTCGGCAATGTGAACGCTGCCGCCCTGCAAATCTTCAATAGTCAACTCAGTATCACGATAGACACGGATATAATCCACGAGCAGTTGTTGGGGGAAAACGGTGGTCTCATCGGGATAACCGGGCCAAAGTCCGCCAACCGCTAAATTCAAAATGATGAAAAAATCATGGTCATAAACCCATACCCCAGAAACATCGGAATCCGAAATGGTGTTGTAGAGCAGATCGTCCACAAACCAACTTACCTCGCCGGGCAGCCACTCGATGGCGTAGGTGTGGAATTCGTCTGCAAAAGATGTCCCGCTCGCATAATAGGAACTGCCAACCCCATCCCCACCGGAGTAGCCGGGACCATGAACAGTGCCGTAGACAGTGTTGGGGTCGCCGATATTCTCCATGATGTCAATTTCGCCGCATTGGGGCCAGCCCGATGATGAGATGTCCTCACCCAGCATCCAAAACGCCGACCAAACCCCTTGTCCGGTCGGGAGCTGCAACCGAGCCTCCACACGCCCATAAGTCCAGGTCTGTAATTCCTGTGTTTTTAGACGGGCAGATGTGTAGTCGCTCGCCTTATATTTTTCTTCACGGGCTTCGATAACGAGTATCCCATCTTCGATGCGGGCGTTTTCTTCCCGTTCAGTGTAGTTTTGTAACTCGTTATTGCCCCAGCCGCCTGCGCCGGTATCGTAAGTCCAGTTTTCGGTGTTGATGGTCTCACCGTCAAACTCGTCGCTCCAGATTAATTCCCAGCGTTCTCTTTCTGGGGTGCCGGGCATGGAAGGTAGCTGCTGTACAGGTGCAGCACAGCCAACGAGAAGGGCAATCGTTATAAGCGAAAAAAACACTCTGCAATTATTCACGAATTTCTCTTTTTTCAAAAACGGGGATTTACCCAACGTCGAAAGTCGGGTAAATCCCCTAAGGGAGGAATAACCACTTTTAGAAGCCTTTGCTTAGAAGCTAAGACTTTGATTATTTTCTAAAGTTTCTTCTATTTCTCAACACCTGTGACAACAATACCCTGCATAAATTGCTTTTGCGCAAGGAAGAAGATGATCACGGGGATCACAGCTGAGATAAGAGAAGCTGCCTGAATCAAGTTAGTGGACTGGGAGTAAAGATTGTTGAAGGCTGTCAGGCCAACGGTAATCGGAAATTTATCCGGATTACCTGCCAGATAAATCAAGGGACCGAAGAAATCATTCCATGCCCAAAAGAAATGGAAGAGACCAACAGCCGTGAGTGCGGGCATCGAAGTGGGGAGAATGATGGAGATGAAAACCCGGAGGGGGCTGGCACCGTCGATCATGGCTGCTTCATCCAATTCTCGGGGAATGGACATAAAGAATTGGCGCAGCAAAAAGGTATTCGTTCCCCAAGAGAAAAAGGCTGGAATAATCAATGGCAACCATGTTCCCACCCAGCCTAATTTCAGGAAGACGAAATAGGTCGGAATCAAGGTGACAGCACTCGGCAAGATGACAGTGGAGAGCATCAACATAAAGAGGACACCCTTGCCGGGGATGCGGAATCGGGAAAATCCATACGCTACCAAAGCTGATGAGAATACAGCACCAAAGGTCGTAACACTAGCGTAAACGAAAGTATTCCACAGCAATCTAGGGAAGTTGACGGTATCCCACGCATTGATGAAGTTCCTCCACTGCGGAGAAAATGACCAGATGCGTTCGAGTTGGCGCCAGGCACCTTCCCATTCAATAGGGCCAGCTTCAGGGTTTTGCGGGTCTAAAAACTCGCTGACTTGACGCCCTTTTTTGTAAAGGGCAAGCTCACGAACGGTACCATCTTCCATGGGAACGGAATAGATTTCATAATCTTTCCCTTCATAATTGAGGATACCTTCTGCAGCAGGCCACCAAGGAGCATCGCTCTTTGACAATTGGCTGTCGGTTTTGAGCGATGTAACGATACCGTAAAACATCGGTATCAAGAAAAGAAATAAAACAGCCAACACTAAACCTGTCAACCCCAGCTTCATGCCAGCCACACGCATATTTTTTGAAACGACTTTATTCGCGGCCATTATCTTTCCTCCGATGCATAGTAAACCCAATACTTGGCTGTGCCAAATAAAATTGCGGTGAGTACGAGAGCAACGAGGAACATGAGCCATGCTAAAGTTGCACCATATCCCATATTGAAGAACGAGAAGGATTGTTTATAAAAATAGACCATATAGAAACGCGTCATGCCTTCAGGGAAACCTGTCCCATCATTGAGCACGAATGGTGCCAGAAAATACTGCAAGGAGGCGATTACGCTTAGTACCAACTGATAAAAAATAACTGGCGTGATCAAGGGGACAGTGATACGGAAAAGGCGTCGCCACCAACCGGCACCGTCGATTTGGGCGGCTTCATAGATTTCCGTAGGCACGCCCTGAAGACCTGCCAAAAAGATGATCATCCCATTCCCTACCCCCCATAAGCCGAACATGGTGTAAGCATAGTAAACCAGCTTGGGGTCAGCCAACCAGCGCAGACCATTTGTTCCCACTGCCTCGATACCAGTTAGCCTTTCAATAATGACGTTAATCCACCCTGTTTGTTCGTTTAGCACCCCATTCCAAACCAAAACACCAGCAACAAGCGGGATCATGGTAGGCATATAGAAAAGAGTTCGATAGATGTTTTTTCCGATGACGTGTTCTGAATTCATCAGCACGGCTAAGAAAAGCGTAAAAGACAAGGTTATAGGCAAAGAAATTGCCATAAAGTGGATGGTGCGGAAAAAAGATAGTCTTACTTCTTCATCAATCACCAAAGCTCGTTGCCAGTTTTCAAAACCAATGAACTTCGCTTGGTCAGGAACAGCGGGGTTGAAATCATAAAGAGAAAAAACGAATGAAGCGATCATCGGCAATAGATAAAAAAGTAGAAAACCGATTATCCATGGGCTGAGGAATGCTAACCCTGTACGCGCTTCTCTCTTATCTGCTCCGCTAAGCTTTCTTTTACCCCTCGCTTTATCTTTTTTAAGTAGTTCTACACCTTCAAAGAACGACATCTGGTTACCTCCGTAGGCAATTGACAATTTAGCTGCCCCAGCTTGAAAGCTGGGGCAGCTTTATTTTTTTACTAATACAATTTTACTCAGCTGCGTCAAAAATAGCTTGCAAGTCAGCAACCAAGGTTGCAATTTCTGCATCAATATCTTCTTCAGTCAGATCAGGAGTGTTTGCAAAGTAGTTCCAGGTTTCGTTGTAGCGATCATTGGTTTCCAAATAGCTGGGCATCCAGCTCTCGTGGTTGGGGTTGTCAGCATAAGCCATACCGGCTGCAATAACGTCCCAGTTGATCTCCTTACCAGCGAGGTTGGTTTCAGCGTGGATACCATAATAATCATCCTGAAGGGAAAGGCGAGCAGGCATACCGCCGTAGATGGTAAGCAAGTCAGTAGCGTGTTCTTCGCTGAGCATATAAGTCAGCACTTCGAAGGCAGCTTCGGAATTATCGCTGGCCTTGAGGATACCAAAGGTGTCAGCGTGCATTTTCGCAGTGGTAACGCCATTATAAGAAGGCATAGCTGCTACGTCCCAATCAAAGGCGACTTCACCCAATGCCCAAGGAGCAAGGTACCAAGTGTGCATCTGAACCATTGCCATATTGCCGGAGGAGAAGGTACCACCGGGGCCCTGCAGGAATTCAGCACCAGCGTAAGCACCATTGGGGATATACCATTCATTCCACCAACCGTCGTATGTCCATTTAATGGCTTCAACCCATTGTTCGGGCATCTGAGCGCTACCATCGGCGGCAGCCAAGGAGCCAGCACCAAACATGGTACCAGCACCACGCCAGTCAGTCCAAAGATTTTCCCAACCGAATTGGACGATATTTTCATTGTCGAAATCTTCCATGGAAGCATCATTACCATTACCATCAACGGTCATCAGCTTAGCAAGTTCGGTTATGTATTCAATGGTCCATTCGTGCTCAACGCCATCGGCATCTACATAAGGAACACCGTATTCTGCGGGCGGGTAAGGCATACCTGCTTCATCAAAAAGGTCTTTGTTGAAAAGAACAAAGGAGGGGAAGATACCGAAGGGGATACCCAACTGTCCTTCTTCTTTTACTAAATAAAAATCAACCATCGAGGGGTCAAATCCGCTCAGATCGTAATTATTGGCTTCGATCATGGGTGCGAGATCAAGCCAGGCACCTTTGAATTGGTCGCGGCCTTTGATACCAACAGGACCGACAATGTCAGGGGGATTACCGGCAGCAATTTGGGTTGCCAAAGTATCGGCAGCGTTGTCAGCGTCAACGATTTCCAGCACGAGTTCGATCTCATCCTGGCTAGCGTTAAATACTTCAACGAAAGCTTCTTCGAGCGGAATAGCACCTTCATCGGTGCCTGCGCCCAAGCCAACATACCAGCGTACTTGTGTTTTACCAGAAGCAGCCTCCTCGGCAGGAGCTTCTTCTTCTGTTGTTTCTTCAACAACGGGAGCTTCCTCTGCAGGAGCTTCTTCCATGGGGGCTTCAGGGGCAGTTGCGCCGCCACAGGCAGTCAATACCAAAGATGCAATTACCAATGCGGCTAATACGAGCCAAAGTTTCTTCATTTTCTTTCTCCAATATATAGGGTAGGTTTTATAGTAGATTTTACAAAATCAAAACAACGAAATTTACTGAGGCAACACCTCCTTTTCATTTCTGGGAACGCTCCCAGTTTCGGGTAAAAAAATATTTATCACAATTTGGTTCCACAAGAATCACGGACAATTAATTCTGTATCATAAAGCGCGTGACGAGGAGGAACACTCCCCTTTTCGATGATATCAATTAATATTTCTACGGCACTGACCCCAAAACGCAAAATTGGCTGTTTAACTGTAGACAAACTACGCTGGGCGGGTAAAAGATCATCAAAGCCTATTATCGCAACATCGTTCGGGACCAGCAACCCAGCATCCTTAAGAGCGCGCACCACACCCATTGCCATCGTGTCGGAAGCGACAAAAATCGCATCCGGTTTATAGGGAAGCAAATCTTGAACGCTGGCATACCCGCCCTCTTCAGAAAAATCCCCATTTACGATTAAATTCTGGTCAATCGGAAGATGATTGTCCCGAAGCGCTTGCTCGTACCCAAGCTTTCGATCCGCTGCTGGACGGTTTCCCAAACGCCCAGACACATGTGCGATACGCTCGTGCCCCAACTTGATGAGGT
>JABGQT010000179.1 GCA_018648685.1 Anaerolineae bacterium | reverse complement strand
TAAGCTGTGCGACTTGAACCGTTTAAGGTGTGCGACATGGTGCGTTTTATGCATTGGCTCTTTCTCTGCGTTATCTACAAAAACCTGAGCCTCTGCCCGAGATGATTCCGATCATAGAAGAAGTCGATTACCCACCGCATTATCTTTTCTCCATTTACGGCGTGGATGAGCCTGTTGGCGTTTCTGTTTCTTTGGATGGCGAACGTATCTTCGTCTCTGAGACAGGTGGCGAACGCTTGATCAAAACCTTTGACCGGGAGGGGGAACCGCTCTTTTCCTTCGCCCCGCCTCGCACCCGACCCGGAGAGAGGTCACCGGTATATATGGCAATTGATTCGGCGGACAGATTGCTCGTGAGTGATCGATTACAACATGCGGTTTTCGTCTATGACCTTGAAGGGAATTTTCTCGATAGCATCCTTGCCCCTGATCTAACTTTGAGTGAGTATCTCGCCAAGCATACAGGCGGTCTTCCCGACGGAAGTGTTTTTTCCTTCAACATCTTCCAAAGTGATGTTTACTATCAGAAACCTGGTGAGCAAGAAGAACTTCTCCCCGCCCCTGACCGCACAGATTGGGCTCCGATGGGCATTTCTGTTGGGCCTGATGGTGCGGTTTTATTGACCGATGTTTTCAAGGATGTCAGCGTGGTTCGTCAGCTCCCTGCTGAATTGATGACCTCATCGAATTGGCAAATTTTTGACCCTGCTGAAGTCTCTTTTGGCGGTCAAGGGCAAAACAAAGATCAATTTCTTTTCCCTAATGTTGCTGTATCAGATTCTGAAGGGCGTATTTATGTTTCTGATGGCAACAATGGACGTGTTTCTGTTTGGGATGCGAGCCATGAGTTTCTATATACCTTTGGACGCGGCTCAACGGAAGGAACGCTCAATCTTCCACGCGGTATGGCGATAGACGATAGTGATCGTCTATACATCGTTGATGCTGTTGGACAGGATGTGAAAGTTTACGATGTTTCTGGAGATCATCCCAACTTCTTGTTTCTCTTTGGTTATTTAGGACTTGATGATGGTCAATTTCAATATCCCAATGACATCGTGATTGATCTAACCGGTCGTTTATATATTGTTGATCGTGAGAATAATCGTATTCAGGTTTGGTCTTATTAGCGCAGAGACATGCCTGTTTACAAAGGAGGCCCCATCAGAATATTGATATAAATTTTTAATTGTTTGGTTATTAAGTTGTGCTAATGAAAGAAATAATTCCATCATTAGCATAGCCTACACTATCCTTAAATGGAGGAAAATGCGATGAAAAAAATTCTATGGCTGACAGCCCTCGTCATACTCTTTGCCTTGGGTACAGCTTCTTTTGCAAGCGCGAATGGTGGGCCACACGGCGGCTATACAGCTACTACAGATGCTTGTGCAGGTTGCCACCGCGCTCACACAGCTTCTGGTCCGAGGTTGCTAGTCGAAGCAAATACTACTGCCTTATGTATGACTTGCCATAACAGCGCTGGTACAGGTGCAGACACCAATGTTTCCGATGGTCTATACACGGCTAGTCGTAGCACGACCACTGTTGGAGCTGCCAATACAACAGATGGTGGGTATTTGCTAGGTGGAGGGTTTGTCAATCAAGGTGGCAGTGCGGTTACATCAACACATTCTGTTGATGGCACTGCCTTGGCTGCTTGGGGTAATAATGGTGTGGCCCGCGGAACCTCACAAAACCTTGCTTCTGGTCTAACTTGTGCTTCATGTCATGATCCGCATGGCTCTAATCAATATCGTATCATCAACAACACAGTTAATTCCAACGTTGTTGCTGCTGCGCTAGTTGATGAAGGCGCAGCTAAAGATTATGATGACGAACACTGGGGAGCAGGCCAGTCAACAATTTGTGCGGCTTGTCACTCTTCATATCACCAGCTCGCTAGCGGTCAAGGTAGCACTTTGCAAACCGGTTCTTATACTCACAGAATTGATATGCAATGGGACGCAGATTTTGCTGGAGCTGCGAATCCTGAATCTACAGGCATGGGTGGCGAAACCTTACCCTTAGCGTTAACTGATAGTCCAGCTGCAGGAGATGGTGTTGTTGTTTGCCAAACTTGCCACCTGCCGCATGGTTCTTCTGCAGCTATGACCGGTAATGCCGATGGTGGCCCCGATGGCTCTGGTACAGTTCCTGGCGATACTACAGCAACGGACAGCGCACTCCTGCGACTTGATAATCGTGGTGTTTGCGAAGTCTGTCATCAAAAATAAAAAATGACAGCAGGATAGGGGAGAGACCACGCCTTCAGAAAGCTGCTCTCCCTTATCCCACTGTCAGGGGGGATTCTACCTCATGATGCTTCAGAGATATACGCTCTTTTCTCCCTTTGCTGCAACGATGATCGCGATGACACTTTTTTGTGTATCTTGCGCCTCCTCTGTTGATGCAGAAGTAGAAATAGCGGCACCTGAAACACCTACTGCTATGGCATCCCCTTGTTTTGATAGTGGCTGCCATATTGAGACGCTTATAGAAGAGGCAGAATATAAACATCGTCCCTATGCAGATCAGCAATGCCTTGAATGTCATGAAAAATATCACGATGAAGAAACACAACACGACTACCTAGAACACGATATTCAACTATGCATCAGTTGTCATCCCGATGGAGTGCTTGGCAATACCCATCCTGTTGGTGAAGGCACTATTGACCCAAATACCCAACAAATGATGACTTGCACCAGTACTTGTCACATGAAACATACTGCGCCTTACCCCTATCTTTTAGCCTTGCCCGCAAGTGGTCAATTATGCGTCTCTTGCCATCAAGACCTTTTAGAGTGAAGAAATATGAAAAAAATCCTACGGAAGTTACGGAGAAAATACTTTTTACGAGATAGTTCTCAACCGCGTTTATTGCTCGGCATTGAGCTGATTTTTTTCACTCTACTGATTGTCTCGGGCATTATTTTTTACTTGGTTGCCAACCAAGATTTGACAGCTAGTTATTATCAGGCTCACTTAAAAATTAAAAATCTCAAAGATAATTTGTTACCTATCCTGATTGGATTAAATTTGGCTGGGCTAGCGGTTGGGGCAGTCCTTGCTGTTTTTTTTACACATCGCATCTCGGGACCGCTCTATCGTTTGAATTGTGTGATGAAGGAGATCGGGCAAGGTGATTTCGATCATGTCATTCGCTTTCGGAATGGCGATGAATTAAAAGATGTAGAAGCTGCTGCTTGCGAGATGCTACGCGGGCTGAATGAGCGCGTCAATAAGCTGCAATATCTCGGAAAACAATTAGAAGAAGATGTCGGCAAATTACCGCCGAGTGCAAAAGAAGAACTAGCTGTAGATATGCAAAATTTAATGCAGGCATTAGCAGAATTTGAGTTGAAAGAAGAAAGATGAAAGAGAAATAGGTCTTGATGAGAAAATTCTTTACAGGGCAAAAACCCCGGCAAAATAAGCGCGTCATCTACATTTGGATGGCTGCGCTTTTTCTGCTTTCATCCCTGTTGGTGAATACCTCTCCTACACAAGCGGCTCCTTCGAAAAATGCAGGGACGATTTACGTCTGGTGGCTGGTACGTTGGGAAAATAATCAGGTTGCTTGCTCGCTAAATGTCGCGCACGAAGGCATGCCAACTGTGGCAGAAGTCGAAGCGGGATGTGGCGCAGGCTTGCTGTCGCAATGGCAAACTACCGCTGTTTGCACAGCTGGCTCACCTTGCTATGGGCTTTATTTACATCTTTCTACGCGAATCGAGCAGGGTGATAGCTTGCGCGAAACGATTTATACGCGCCCCAGTTGGCTATCCAAAGCCGATTCTGTCGGCTCGATGGCTTTACTCTCTTACGCTGTGGATGAAACTTCGCTCGGCAGCAATCGCCCGTTACAGATTCTTGGTGGAAAATTGATCCAGAGTGGGATGGTTTCAACGATGGGGTGTTCGGGGAGCGGTATTCTGCTCACAGGTGCGGCAACCAGTTGCGGGCAAGAGCGTGCTGAGCAGGTCGTCTACGAATGGCAAAATCAGTTTGATCGAGAGATCCTTCTTGCTACTGAGCAGACTCAAATCCCGCCTAGATTATTGAAAAATCTTTTTATTCAAGAAAGCCAGATGTGGCCCGGCATCAAATATAATTCAGCATCTGACGAGTATGGGCTGGGGCATATGACGGAGGCGGGAGCCGACACGCTCTTGACCTGGAATAGGCCCTATTTCGAGTCGCTTTGCTCGCAGATGCTTGGCGAGGGAACTTGTTCCGATGGTTATCTCTTCCTTTCGGCTGGGCAGCGTGCTATTCTACGTGGGATCGTGCTCAAACAGGTCGGCGCAGAGTGTAGTGCCTGCCCCTGGAATGTGGACTTGCGCCAAGCGCAGAAAAGTGTGCCGATTTTTGCGCATACACTCGTGGCTTATGCCGAACAGACGGGGCAATTGGTCTATAACGTGACCGAGCGAAAGCCTTCTGAAATCGTTTATATCGAAGATATGTGGCGTTTTACGCTCGCAAATTACAACGCTGGCTCGGCTTGCTTGGGGGCAGCTTTGCAGACAACGCGCGAAAGCAAAGACCCGCTAGATTGGGCGCATGTTGCCCAAAATTTTGCCGAAGGATGCCAGCAAGCGGTTGATTATGTGAATAAAATCAACAATATAGATGGGGCAGTTACGCCGCCGCCAGCGGTGCAAACAGCTTCTATTTTTGAACGCTGGCAAAATTCTTTCGATGCAGCTTATACCAATCCTGCCTATGTGAGCGCACCGCCTGTAGAGATTGCGGCCGCTATTTCTGACCCCAAAAATATTTCAATTCCTACGCCTGCTTCGCCGTTCGTCCCAGTGGTCAGTGCTCTTCCAGATGATAACCCCCATGGCGACTATAACGCGACAACGAGTAGTTGTGCCGCTTGCCATCGTAGTCATAGCGCACAGGGGGAGGTCTTGCGCCAAGAATGGCCAGAAGAAGATACTTGCTTCACCTGCCATTCTTCAGGGGGAACCAACGCAGACGTAGAAGATGCTTTTAGCCAGACAAATACCGATACGAGATTTTTTCAGCATGATGTCTACGCAACTAACGGTGTTCATAGCTTGCTCGAAAGCGACGGGATGGATTTTGGCGGTGTCAACCGCCATGTCGAATGTGAAGATTGCCATGAGCCACATGAAGCCACGCGCGGTGTGACAAATGCTCCCTTCTTGCAATTGGAGATGAATGAAGCCAGCGGCGTATACTCAACCTGGACAGCGGCAGGCGTGCCCACATCCTACACCTGGATGCCAGATGCCGAACGTGAATATCAGGTTTGCTTCAAATGCCACTCCAGCTTTACAACTTTGCCGACTTATGCCCCTGATGGCTGGCAGATCACAGATGCGACGGGCGGTGGAACTTATGTAAGCAATGGGTTGAATAAAATAACATCGATTGACAACGAGCAGATCAACGATAGCCGTGATCTAGCCCAAGAGTTCAATCCTTATAATGCTAGTTTTCATCCGGTCGTCACAGAGGGGCAGAATACGACCATCCCCGACGGAGCCTTTGTCTCTGGCTGGACAGCGAGTAGCATGGTTTATTGTTCTGATTGCCATACGAACGCCACTCCAACCACAGGCGGCGAGGGTCCACATGGTTCACCTCTTTTGCATCTTCTTGATGGTGATAGCAATTATCAAACAATTGTAGACCCAACCAGCGCAACTTACGCCCCCGAGAGTAATGAGCTTTGCTTCAAATGCCACGATTACGCTGTATACGCGATAAACTCATCTACAGGAACGGCTCTCACTCAATTTAGTGATCGAGGTAGCGGTGGGCCAGGACCTCCACCGCGTGGAAACCTGCATGGTTTCCATGTTGGCGGGGAAGGAAACTTTGCAACGCCTTGTTATGCCTGCCACGATACGCACGGCAGCGAACAAGAGCACTTACTTAATTTTGATACTTTGATAGCAGATCCGAATGGAACAGGTATTTATGATAGCCAGACAGCTTGGGTTTGGAATGGCTCAACAGGCACATGCTTTATGAGGTGCCATACGGCCGGACATGGAACAGGAAGATCTTATACTCCTTAGATTTCGAGCAAAAAAACGAATATACATGATTTGTAATAATACAGTGCTGAATATCTGTGGTAGAGATTCCGCAAGAATATTGTGTGCAAAATGTTCCTGACATTTGAAACGTGAAAGTATGCGGAAACAGTAGCTGAGCTCATAACCGGAGTCGCGGGTTCAAGCCCCGCCAGCCACCCAGAATCTAAACTCCCCAAAGTTTTCACTTGGGGAGTTTGTTTTTGTAGCTCCTAAATTATGAAATTTTCTCAACAGATTCTACAGTGGTTTTTAATTGTCGAAGGCGAGCAGATTGATCGTGCCAGAAACTTGAGCCAGCACTTGCGGCAAGACCGCTAAGCATGATCCCTGTTATGCTAATTTGAGTTATAGGGGTTTCCATATAGATAGGAGATAGTTGGCTTCTTTTTCATCTAACCAGCCCTTTACTTCTTTGAGCACAACCTCTGGTGAGGGCTTCCCTTGAAGCCACGGGATAGGGATTTTAAACCAGCTAATTATAGCCTCCACGACTATGGCTAAAACAGCCATGAGGGCTGCATATATTCCTAATAAACCTAGTACATCTGTAAATGTGAGCTCGGGCATGTTTTATCTCCTCAAGATAATAACTTTAGTGGTGTGTATATCGGAAAGCATTTCTAGCTTTTATATTGAGAATGACCTCCTGTTTTTTTGTATTATCAAACATACGATTTTGCCGAGAAAATAAAAACACCCTCATCGCCTGATGCGTTGAGGGTGTTTGGTAGATATGTGATTTGTGATGTTTCCAACTTTTGCAGGGATTCTTCTGGTTAGGATAAATTCAGAATAGCAAATTTGAAAACCTTTGTCAAATTATAGGTTTGAGCTAAATAGGCTAATGATATTCCTTGACCACCAAGACCGCGTTATGCCCTCCAAAGCCAAATGCATTGCTGATTGCTACTTCCACCTTTTTCTCACGCGCCCGATTAGGTACATAGTCCAGATCACATTCGGGATCAGGAGTTTGATAGTGGATTGTTGGTGGAACGATACTCTCCTGAATTGCTTTTACGCAGAATATCGTTTCTAGCGCGCCTGTTGCGCCCATCATATGCCCCGTCATAGATTTTGTGGAAGAAACTGGAATCTGATACGCCTGTTCCCCAAAAGCACGCTTAATTGCCCGTGTTTCGGTGACATCGTTAAGCGGAGTGGCAGTACCGTGCGCGCTAATATAATCCACTTCATCTGGATTAACTGCCGCGGAGACGAGCGCGTTTGAAATTGCTACTGCGCCCCCAGCACCATCCGACGAGGGAGCGGTGACGTGGTACGCGTCCGCTGTAGCGGCGTATCCCGCTAATTCGGCCAGGATATTAGCCCCGCGCGCTTTTGCATGGCTTTCGGCCTCTAGCATCAAGATGCCTGCGCCTTCACCCATTACCAAACCATCACGATTTTTATCAAAAGGAGCTGGCGTCATGGCGTAGTTATCGTTCTGGCGCGATAGGGCGCCGATCCTGTCAAATGCCCCGATTCCAGTTTCGGTCAAGGTCGATTCGGATGCACCCGTTAGGGCGGCGTCGATCATGCCGGTGCGGAGCATCATCCACGCGAGACCGATTCCATCAATCCCGGAAGCGCAGGCCGAAGCAACGGACATTGCAGGACCTTTGATTCCATTGTCTATGCCGATCAATCCCGCTGCGCCATTTGGCATCAGCATGGGAATTAGGAAGGGGCTAACGCGCCGTGCGCCATGATCTTTGAGCGTGTAAATTGCTTGCTGTAGCGATTCTAGTCCGCCCATGGCTGAAGAAACAAGGACGCCGATCCTGCTAGCATTTTCGGATGTGACTTCTAAGCCAGAATTTTGAAGGGCTTCTTGCGCAGCAACTACGCCGAATTGTTCAAAACGGTCACGGCGACGAGCTTCTTTGGCGGGCATATATTCTTTTGGGTCAAAACCTTTTACTTCACATGCGATTTGCGCTTGCCCGCCTGATGCGTCGAAGCGGGTGATCGGTGTAACGCCCGAAACCCCGTTATGATATTTTTCCAAGTATCTGTGACGTTTAATCCCAATGGATTAACAGTTCCCATTCCTGTAATGACGATTTTTTCCATACAGCCTCTCTTTTGATGATCTTGTAGCTTTCTATAAAAAAATAACCCCCGCTTTTCTTCTTCGTCACGGGGGATTATCAAGTATTTTCTTTTTGCCCCTTTTGGTTCTCTTGTTATTTTTCTGTAGGAATATATTCTCCCTCAACCCATTCCTCGCCATCGGGCATGATCTCTTTTTTCCAAACTGGGACAATTTCTTTTAGGCGGTCAATGCCGTAGCGTGCGGCTTCAAAGACGCCGGTGTCGCGATGAGATGCAGTACAGGCGATCAATACCGTAGGCGTGCGCGGATAGAGCTTTCCGATCCGCTGAACGATGGCGATGCCTTCGACAACACCCCATTTTTCTCTGATCTCTTTGGCAACTTGCAGCATTTTCTCTTCGGCCATTGGCTTGTAAGCTTCATATTCGAGATAGGTGGTTTCGTGGGGGGCATATTTGATTCCCTGTGCCTTTCCCGTACGGGATGTTTTTCCGCGTACCATGCCGGTAAATATCGCCGCTGCACCTGTGGATGTGAGCGTGATTTTGTCAAGAAGAGTGTTTAGGTCAATTTCGTCTTCAGTGATGGAGAAGATGGTTGGGAATGGGGAAGGTTTCATGTTGGAAAGTTGAAGGTTGAAAGGTGGACTGTTTTCCCTCTCCCGCTTGCAGGAGAGGAGAAGCGAGCGAAGCGGATGTGAGGGCGTACTTAGCCTCCACTCACGGGCGGGAACAGAGCGATTTCTGCGTTCTCTGGAATTATGTCTTCGTCAAAAGCGTACTCGCGATTGATAGAAACTAAGGTGTGGTGCAGAGATGCTTCCAGAGCGGGGATTTTGGCTGTGATAATTTCTTTTAGCTCTGCAACATTAGTATCAGATTTGATCTCTAGTTCGAGAGATGAGCGTTTTGCGCGTGTGCGCATGGTGGCGAAAAAAAGGATATTGATCTTGTTCATAATTCTACCTGTAATAGGTCATTACGAGCGGAGCGAAGCAATCTCCTCAGCAATGAGGGAGATCGCTTTGCCGAAAAGTATCGGCTCGCGATGACATGTTATTTTATTGATTGACTACATCCCCGCTTTTTCCGCCACGCTTTTCAATGAGACGGATATTTTGAATAATCATCGTTTTTTCTGCGGCTTTTGCCATGTCGTATATCGTTAAAGCGGCAACAGAGACAGCGGTTAAGGCTTCCATCTCTACGCCGGTTTTGCCGCGTAAGCGCGCGGAAGCAGTGATCTGCACACCGGGCAGAGATTCGTCGAGGTCGAGTTTCACCGAGATGTGGGTGAGCGCTAGCGGATGACATAGCGGTATCAAGTCGGATGTACGTTTGGCTCCGTTGATCCCTGCTATTTGGGCAACGGTTAGAACATCCCCTTTTTTCATATTTCCGGCGGCAATTAGATCAAAGGTCACCTTTTGCATTTTTACTTCGCCGCGGGCAATGGCGACGCGTTCTGTATCCGCTTTTTCGCCCACATCTACCATATGCGCCTTGCCAGAATCGTCGAGGTGGGTCAATTTTTTCATGGGCGCATTATACCGCAGGTAGCATTCAACTTTAAAAAAGATGCTTAGATAGTCTGTTATAATCGCCCCTTATGAGCCTTGATATTGTGAGCCACGCGAATAAACAAGCCGAAAAATATACCATTAGCACGCCTGTTTTTGAAGGTCCGCTTGATCTTTTGCTCAACCTGATTGAGAGCGCGGAACTTGATATTACGAGCGTTTCTTTGGCGTTGGTTACCGACCAATATCTTGAGCGAATTCGAGCTTTGCAGGATATGGATGCTGAAGAAATCTCGGCGTTTTTGGTGATCGCAGCGAAGCTGATCCAGATAAAATCGGAGGCCTTGCTGCCGCGTCCACCTG
>JABGQT010000178.1 GCA_018648685.1 Anaerolineae bacterium | reverse complement strand
TGTGAACTATAACATGGATGCCATTTTTCCATTTTGCGCTGAGGCAGCACACTTGCTAATAAGTGGAACACTAGCATAGGAATACCCAAATAAAACATAATGAAGAAAAAATTAGAATAAAAAATATTAAGAACAGAGAAGTTTTCTGGAAATTGATTGTTTGATAAATCAATCACTGTAAGAACTAAAATATAAACAATTAAAATGCAGGAACTATAAATCATAGCTTTTCTGGTGCTATTGAAGATAGTGGGGGGCATTTATTTCTCCCTTTCTTATAACTTTACTAAAAAGTATACAGAGACCACAAAGTCTTTCTATCTTTTTCTCAAAAACTCTGCGCTCTCTGTGGTTAAACTTTAGATCTCGAATCCCTCTCCATCGTCAATCTCAACCCCTCCTCCAACGAGACCGAAGGCGTATAGCTCAACTTCTTTTTCGCCAGCGTCAGATCAGCGCACATCTGCGAGACACCGCCCGAAACACGCGGATTATAGATCGCTTCCGCTTTGCCGGGGATCACGTTGGTGACGGTGTTGACCAGGTCACGCACGCTCGTTTCCGTCCCTGAGCCGACGTTAATGACCAAGCCATCCAGATTGGGGACGGTTGTCGCGGCAGTCAAGGCTGAGACGACATCGTCTACATAAACATAGTCGCGGGTTTGCATCCCGTCGCTGTGGACGACGAGCGTGCCGTTGCTGAGCGTTTGCTTGATGAAATGCGGCACAACGGGTGGATGCGAGACCGGTATCCGCTGACCGGGACCGTATGCGTTGAAGATACGCAAACTGACCGTCTCCATCCCCCATAAAGCGCCGATGGTGCGGATATAATGCTCCGCTGCCAACTTCGAAACAGCGTAGGGAGAACGCGGATTTGGCGGAGAATCTTCTTTGATAGGTTGCTCACCCAAATCACCATAGACTGCACCAGATGATGCCATGACAACCCGCCGCACGCCGACATCGCGCATGGCTTCCATCAGGCTGACTGTCCCGCCGACGTTGGCGGCATTGTACTCACGCGGATAGAGTACCGATTCAGGCACAGAAACCCGCGCGGCGAGATGATAGACCACGTCCACATCTTGGAGCAAAGTCCAGAGTTTGGGGCGGTCGTTCACATCCCCGCGTGTAAAGTGGACATCGGGAGAGAGCGTGTCTTTATCGCCCGTGGAAAGGTCGTCAAGACCACGAACTTGGTGTCCTTGTCGGGAAAGATGATTTGCGAGCGCCGAGCCGAGAAATCCGGCTGCGCCGGTGATGAGAAAGTTCATAATAGGTATCAGGTTGAAAAGCAGATTTTAACGGAAAAACTGAATAACGTAGCTTAAACGGAACCAAGCCAAAAATCACGTCCGAAGCGGCTTTTCATCCAACCCAAATTATACCCCGCAGTGGTAGAATCCACTCACTCTCATAAACTATTCTGTCATTACGAGGAGGGCGTAGCCCGACGAAGTAATCTCCCTGCCAGCAAGGAGATTACCACGCTAAGCTGAACTTCGTTCAGCCGCTCGCAATGACCAAATTTGGAGGCTTTCCTCATGCCCGAAGCAGTCATAATTGATGCCGTCCGTACGCCGATTGGCAATTTTCGCGGCTCGCTCGCCAGCATCCGCGCCGATGATCTTGCCGCCATTTCGCTCAAAGCCATCATCGAGCGCACGGGCATTGACCCTGCGCTGGTCGAAGAAGTTTATCTTGGCTGCGCAAATCAGGCGGGCGAAGATAACCGCAATGTGGCGCGGATGGCGACCTTGCTTGCCGATTTCCCCGTCGAAGTTGCCGCGCTGACCATCAATCGGCTCTGCGCGTCGGGGCTGAACGCCGTCAACCAGGCGGCGCGCGCCATCAAAGTTGGCGAAGGCGAGATTTTTATTGCCGGCGGCGTGGAAAATATGACGCGCGGACCCTTCGTGGTCGGCAAGCCCGAAATAGGCTATCCCTACGGCAGCAAAACGATGTGGGATACGGCATTTGGGTGGCGTTTTCCACACCCCAAAATTGAAGAGTTTTATGGGACAGAAGCGATGGGTGTGACCGCCGAAAATTTGCAGGAATTTGGCTTTATCTCGCGCGAAGAACAGGATGCCTTCTCGTTACGCTCTCACCAGCGGGCTGTTGCCGCTATGGACGACGGGAGATTCGACGAGGAAATTTGCCCCGTTTCCGTGCCCCAACGAAAAAAGGATCCCGTTATTTTCGACAGCGACGAACGCCCTCGGCGTGATACCACCATGGAAAAACTCGCCAAACTGCGCCCCGCATTTAAGAAAGAAGGCGGCACGGTCACGGCTGGCAACGCATCCGGTTTGAATGATGGCTCGGCGGCTGTCTTGGTAATGAGTGATGCGAAGGCAAAGGAACTTGGCTTGAAACCGATGGCGCGCATCGTCACCTCGGCAGCCGCTGGCGTAGCCCCACGCACAATGGGTATGGGACCTGTCCCCGCAACGCGCAAAGCCCTCGAACGCGCTGGTTTGAAGCTCGATGATATTGGCTTGATCGAACTCAACGAAGCCTTCGCCGTTCAATCTCTCGCTGTGATGCGCGAATTGGATATGAACCCCGATATTGTGAATGTCAACGGCGGCGCAATTGCTTTGGGGCATCCGCTGGGATGTTCAGGGACACGTATTTTGACCACATTACTACATGAAATGAAACGCCGCGCTCCGCAAGAGAAGAAGCCTTATTATGGGCTGGCTACGCTCTGTGTGGGCGTTGGGCAGGGCGAAGCGACGATTGTGGAGTGGGTTGAGTAGTTAGGTTGCAGGTTTATGGTTAGAAGGTTGAAAAGTTTTAACGCGAATTTCGCGAATGGGCGAATGGCGTGAATAAAAAGTCTACTCTCCCCCAAATTCTGTACTTAGAATTTGGGGGAGGTGCCCTTCAGGGCGGAGGGGGCTAAAACTCCAGTGTATAATCTGGAGCGATGTTATCAGGTAACCTCACACCATCCCCCATATCTTTATTCTCCTGCGATCTGCACCCAAAGCAAATTCAGGCGGGTGAGAGTGTGCGCGTACGGATTAAGAATCTAGGATATTCCAGCAAGTCTTTCACAATAAAGGGGCGATCTCGGGGAATAAATTTTGAGCCAGTGAAAGAAGAAATAGAACTTAAAGCAGGTCAAAGTAAAGTATTGTCTTTTCGCCCAATGCCTTCATCGCCGCCTCTCGTTGGAAGCGATAAAAAACATTCTTTCAGGATTCGAGTGCAATCTTCAAGTGGAGAGACACAAATTTTGCGAGGAAAGGTCACGGCCAAAGCCAGGTTTTCCCTCCCTCAGGCGCTTCTCCTGCTCCTTTTACTGGTCTTTTCTTATATTTCCGTAAAAGCCAGCACGCCAAAAGTTTTGGCTATTTTAGCTACAGATACGCCAACCCCGACAATAACGCCCCTTCCAACGATCACGCCAACACCACGACCACATGAAGGCGAAGTCTTATATCTTACTTTTGATGACGGTCCCTCCACGCGATGGACGGAGCAAATTCTTAATATTCTTGATAAATACGATGCCAAAGCCACCTTTTTTATTGTTGGAAAAAAAGCAAAAGAACACCCTGAAGTGATTCTTTTTATTGAGAGAGCAGGGCACAGCATCGCGCATCATGGGTGGTCGCATAGTTCCTTAAACGGGATTGGCTTCGATGCTTTCGCCAACGAGGTATATTTAACGAACGCTGCCTTACCCAACAACGCTACTGCCTGCATCCGCTTGCCCTTTGCCGATGAAGGCTATTACACCGAAGATCACGCCACGAATTTAGGCTTGGAGATCATCTGGTGGGACATTGACCCGCTGGATTGGCAAAGCCCTGGAGAAGAGAGCATTGAATACACCGTTCTCTCTGAAGTCGAAGATGAAGCGATTATCCTGCTCCATGATGGGGGTGGAAACCGCGCTCAAACAGTAGCGGCTTTGGAGACAATTATGCAGGAGCTTAGTATGCAGGGCTATCGTTTTAAAGCGCTCTGTAGATAGTTCTATTTGAAAGTAACTATAGTAAGTGTTGGGAATAGAGTTTTGAAAAAACGCAGAATTTTTATTGGGGCAGTTGGCTTAATCTTTTTAACTGTTATTGCCTTTTGGGTTGAAAGCAAAGAAATCCCTCAGCATATTTACATTTTCTATTGGCCATTTGTAGCAAGTATCTTGTTCTGGGTACGATGCATTCCATTTCCATTAGCATTAATTGGTATCATTATTTGGACAACGGAAAATAAAGGGCATTTGAGAAAATCAAAATATTACATTCTTTTTTCATCCATAATGATATTGCTTTGCGGGGGACTATTTTTCCAATATGTTCAAACCTTGGGAGCCAGTTCAATTCATCATATTGGAACAGCGCAATTTGAAAGCAACACATATCATATTGCCGCAGTTCATCAATATGATGAAAGAAGTGAGTATTTTCTTGGGAAGTGTGACAACACTGGATACTGGTGCAAATTTCATAAAATCTTTATCGTAAATGCTATAAATTCCAAAGTGGAAGTGGGTTTTGATGCAACTTCTGAACGTTTATCACTCAAATTCTATGGAAAAGAAGTGTACAAATATGATGGCGTTCAAGAATTCTGTATTGAAAACAGTGCAGGATTTTGTGCTGTAGAATAATAAGACTGCTTATGCCAACAAAAAAATGGTACTAAGCTCCAAAAAAGGACGAGGCGTATGAAAATGAATTTTGGTAAATTACTACTTTTTCTCACCATACTAATCCTGCTCACAGCATGTTCTGCCCCCCCATCTGATGCAAAAGAGAAAGCCTACAATACCGCTCCTGCTCCTGCTGCCGCAGAAGCGGAGACCGTCCCCGAAGCGCTGCCCACGCCCGCTTTTGAAATCGTTTCTGCGCCTATGCTAACGCAGATCGAGATGCTCGATTCTCAAAATGGTTGGGCGCAAGCTGTAAACAGGATACTGCGTACAGAAAACGGCGGGCAGACCTGGTTTGATATTACACCTTCCGATATTCCCAATGACCCCGCTTATGCCAAATCCTATTTTCTTGATGCGCAAAGGGGCTGGGTATTGATCGAAGATAGAGACCAACCCGACGCCGGGATGCTCTTCTACACCACCAACGGCGGCGAATTCTGGAGCTGGCATCTCGTCTCCTTTGGGCGCGCAGAATTCGCTTTTTCCGATCTCAATAACGGCTATGCCCTCTTCAATCTGGGCGCCGGTGCCGGTTCGATGGGCGTCTCGGTCTGGACAACGAGCAATGGTGGCGGCGATTTTGTGCAAGTTTTCCTCCACGAGCCGGGTGTTGAAGCCAGTATGCCTATGAGCGGCATCAAAAACGGGATCGCCTTCCGCGATCCGCTCAACGGCTGGGTGACCGGCTCCGTGCCAATGGATGGCGTGATCTGGTTTTACCGCACACGGGATGGTGGACTCAGTTGGGAAGAGCAACCGATGCAGATGCCCGCAAGTTATGAGAACGCCCAAACATCTACTTTTGCGCCCCACTTCTTTGATTTGAACGTGGCGCTGCTCCCCGTACGTCTCTTCGGCGAAGAAAGCTCGATGGTCTTCTACCGTACCAGTGACGGCGGTGAAACGTGGATGCCAACCCTCCCCGTCCCCATGAGTGGGAAATATGACATCGCTTCACCCAACGAGCTTATCGTTTGGGATGGGGGCGCAACCCTCTACACAAGCAGCGATGGCGGTGAAACATGGACTTTTCACGCCACGAACTGGCAGCCTTACGATCTACTGCGCAGCATTGATTTTGTCTCGACTACAGAAGGTTGGGCATTGAGCGAAGAAGGTGTTTATCGTACAAAGGATGGGGGTAAGACTTGGAGTAAGTTGCCCTAATAAACAGGTGTATTGCGTAATCCTTTTCCATAGGAAGGGAGTACGCAATACGCAATACGAATTAGCCAAATTTCCCTACAAAATCTTTCATCAACTCATTCACCGCATCAGAATTTAGTTCAGGTTGCAATTCAACGGGGTTTTCAGTCATCCCAACCATCTCTGCATCAAACTTATCTAAATTTAGATGTAGCTCATATTTACCTTTGCAGGCTCGGCAGAAGACAACGTCTCCTGTGCGGGCAGTGCGTGGAACGGTGAGAACTGGTCCGCAAACGGGGCAAGTGACCAAAGGTATTCCTGGCGAACTGTGCCCTATGATATGGGAGAGATCTTCATTTTCCTTCAGCTCTTTGAGATGCGTGATCAAATTTGAGTCAAAGTGTGTTCCGCTGCCTGCATCCAAAATTTGGAAAGCTTTCGAGATGGGCATTTCGCGCCTGTAGGGGCGTGTGCTGGTTAACGCATCCAGAACATCTACCAGCCCAATAATTTTTGAAGAGAATGCTATTTCATCTTCTCCTAACCCATATGGATAGCCTGTTCCATCAAGCTTTTCGTGATGTTCAAGAATAGGGTTGCAAACCAGATCAGAGAGGGGATGTTCTTTGATCAGGTTTTGCCCGATTAAGGGGTGTGTTTTGATGACTGCGTATTCTTCTTCGCTAAGTTTGCCTTTCTTTTTCAGAATATCGTCGGGGATGCCGATCTTGCCCAGGTCATGCAAATAGCCACCCAGGCTAATTTGCACGGCTTCTTTCTCAGAAAGTCCGATTTTTACAGCTAATAATTTGGAAAATTGTGAGACACGCCAAATATGCCCGCCCGTGTAGGGGTCTCGGGCTTCAACTGCGTCAGCAAGAACGAGGAGAGACTTGATTAGAGAATCTGTCATTTTTTCCCTTCTTTAAAAGAATAATGTGCATTGCATTTTGAATCTACATTGCACATTATATTGGGGTGAGAGAATTTTGTTAAGCGGTATCAAGTTCAAAACCTGAGCGGAGCGGCTTTTTGTCTCCCTAAAAAAGAAAGATCAATTCTCGGCTTCAAACTCCAGAGCAGCCATTAGCGATTCATATTCTTCAAAACAATCTTTGCACATATCAAGATGATGCTTGACCTTTGGCATTAGTTTATCAACATCTGCACCGCGTACCTTTAGCTCAACAAATTGGTCGAGCAATTCGTATACATCTGCACACGAGTGTTCGTCCTCTTTGGTCATTGCAAGCATTTCTAAAAAGTTTACGGTCATAGCGGCATTCTCTTCCATTTTTCTCTTTTTTGGCATTAGCCAATTAATTATTTTTTTTATCATCGCTACTCACTGAAAACAGCTAGAAGTTCGGCAGGTGAAAGCCCTTCGCGTTCCAGGCGGCGTTTGAGGCGTAAGCGGGCATCGTGGATCAATTTGTAGAGCGCGTTGCGGTTGCTGCCAATTCGTTCGGCGACTACATTCAACGGCGTGCCTTGTACTGCCACCGCCATCATCACCTGATGCTGACGTGGCGTTAACTCTTCTTTCATTACGCTTTGCACCATTTCGATCACGTTTTTTCGTTCAAGCATTCCTTCGGGGTTTGGCGCATCTGCTGCGAAACGCTCTGAGGGCATTTCATCCGGCTCGTTACCTTCTTCGAGCTTATCAAGTGAAACTTCCTTCCACTTTTTTAGACGCAATTGCCCAAGACCGATATTGACGCCAATTTTGTAAACCCAAGTCGTGAATTTACTGCGCCCTTGAAAAGTGTCGAGTTTGTCGATCACTCGTAATGTTGTTTCTTGCGCGGTATCTTCGATAAAGGTTTCAAAATGGCTCGATGACGAAGGCAGCCAACGCGATAAAGCCGCAGGCAAAATCCTTAATAGAATTTTATGCAGGTCTTCCAGCGCAGCTTCTTTTTTTGCGCCTTCTGCACGTAAATCCTCTAACCAAGTGTCATTATCACGAGTATTTTGCATGACGCATATTATAGCGTATTCTATAGAAGATTAAAGGCTTCTAATTCTTACCAAAGTAAGAAGGAGAGAGAAAGAAACATCTTTTTCTCAATGCTCTAGCTGGATTTGTAGTCTGGCGAGCTTATGATAAAAAGGAGTTTTAATGTTTTCTTTAAGATGGATAGTCATCTCTCTGACCCTTAGTTTGATCCTTGCCGCCTGTACATCTGCGGCATCCCCAGCAGAATCCCCCGCGGAGCCAAACGTGCCCGAAGCTGAACCCGTTGAAGAGGCAACTTCTGCGCCCCCGGCAGAAGAATTACTTGCCGATGAGTCTCCACCTTCTGGTGCAGCAGCGCAATTTTCAACCGATTTCTCCAAGCATAGCGTTTCTTATGGCGATATTCTTTCTGGCGGACCGCCCAAAGATGGGATCCCCGCTATTGATGCGCCGAGCTACGTTTCCATAGACGATGCAGATGAATGGATCAGTGATGTAGAACCGATCATCGCCGTAGAAGTAGATGGCGAAGCACGGGCATATCCGCTCCAAATTTTAACTTGGCACGAGATCGTCAACGACGTGCTCAACGAAAAGCCTTTATCGGTATCATTCTGTCCACTTTGTAATACCGCCATCGCCTTTGAGCGTGAATTTGACGGTCAGATCCTCGACTTTGGTACAACAGGGCGTTTGCGTTACAGCAATCTCATCATGTACGACCGCCAGACCGAAACCTGGTGGCAGCAAGCCACAGGTGATGGTATCGCCGGAGAATATACAGGCGAACAGCTTACTTTCTATCCTGCTGCAATGATCTCATGGGCAGATTACAAATCACAATACCCCGATGGTGATGTGCTCTCCAAAGATACAGGTTTTAATCGAAATTACGGGCAAAACCCCTATGCGGGTTATGACGATATCAACCAAAGACCCTTCCTTTTTGATGGTGAATACAACGACAAACTCCCGCCAATGGCGCGTGTTCTGACCATTGAATTGAACGGCGAAACCGTTGCTTATCCTTATCAAACTTTGGAAGAAGCAGGTGTCATAAACGACAAAGTCGGCGGCGAAGAGATTACCGTCTTCTGGACAGAAGGCACCGCATCCGCGTTGGATGAAGGTTTGATTGAGTTGGGCAGGGATGTCGGCTCAGCAGTCGCCTATTCATCTCAAGGGCATACCTTCTTCGCCAAGGATGGATTTATCTTTGACGAAGCCACAGGGGGCTCATGGAGTATTTTCGGCGAAGCGGTCGAAGGTGAATTAGCAGGTGAATCTCTTTCCCCCGTTGTTGCTGTCAATCATTTCTGGTTTTCGTGGGCGGCGTTCAAGCCAGAGACGAGGGTTTATCAACCTTAGCCCCCCCCCCCTTTTATTTCCCCCCAAATATTTATTTGGGGGGAAACCCCTTCGGGCTATTCTTCTGAAAGAGTATCTTCCTGATGACAAATGACGCGGTTTCTTCCGGTTCTTTTGGCTTTATAGAGTGCCTGATCTGCTTTTGAGATCAACTGATCGATAGTTTTGGACTCAGCACTCTCTCTACTCTACTATCTACGCCTATACTGATGGTTAAGTGAACGAGAAGCCCTCCGATCTGAATAGGCATTTCTTCAACTTCTTTGCGTAAACGCTCGGCAGCGATATTTGCCCGTTTACAGGTCATTTCCGGTAAGAGTATGATGAATTCTTCTCCACCATAACGCGCAGAGATATCTATATCCCGGATCGTATTCCGAAGCAGATCCCCGATCTGCATAAGCGCCTGATCGCCCACGTCATGTCCATAGGTATCATTGATATTCTTAAACAGATCCAGATCAAAGATCATAATTGACAAGGGACGGTTATATCGCAGCGCTTTGGCAAATTCTTTCTGTGCGATCTCAAAAAAATAACGGCGATTGAATAGCCCGGTCAGGAAATCGGTGATTGCCTGCTCCTGTAGCTTAACTTGTGCTTCTTTACGTACGTCAATTTCATCTGAAAGTAGGACAATTGCCTTTTCTAGCTTTGCTTCAACCCGCAAGCGTTCAGACATTTCGCGTTTCGCATCTTGAAGAGCAGTAGTGAGCGCACGGATAAAGAAAATCACGATCACAAACGCCATGATAAAAACCACGGTCATATCAATGTCAATACGATATGGAGCCCCAATTACTGGAACCAGTTCACCGCTAGTTTCGAGAAAAGCTAGCCACCAGACCGCTGCGATACTGGTCAGAGTATAGATAATGGTGATACGCGAGCCCAAAAGAATTGCAGATACTGTTCCGCCTCAGGTGAAAATGGAAAAATGGACATAAAAAATAAGACACTA
>JABGQT010000068.1 GCA_018648685.1 Anaerolineae bacterium | reverse complement strand
AAGCTGTGCGACTTGAACCGTTTAAGGTGTGCGACATGGTGCGTTTTATGCACAAGGGCATGCATTTTGGTCTGATACCGCCAATTTACATCAAATAACAGAAGCGACAATTAAAACAAGACAACAAACTTTCCCCGTCAAGGTTGAAGACGCTGCAGGCAATGGGATTGGTGGCGTATATGTCTATGCTTATACCGCTAGTGGCTCATGGGCAGGAGTATATGGTAAAACGGGCAGCAATGGCGTGATCGATCTTGATATGGTCGAAGGCAATTTTAAGTTTAGGGCATATTACCAAGGACATAATTATTGGACAGATGCGCTTAATTTACACCAAACTAGCTCTGCAACTATTAAAACAGGACAACAAAAGTTCTCTGTACGTGTTGTAGACGCAGCGGGCAATGGACTTAGTAATGTCTCCGTTTACGCTTATAGCAGCAGCGGCTCATGGACAGGCACCTATGGAAAAACCGGCTCAGATGGCACAGCTATTTTAGAAATGTCTGATGGCAATTTCAAGTTCAGAGCATACTATCAAGGGCAGATATTTTGGTCAGATACGGTTTCTTTGCCCAAGACTACATCAACAACTATTCAGACTCAACAGCAAAATTTCTTGGTAAATGTGGTTAGCTCAAACGGACAAGGCATCGCTAACACCTATGTCTATGCCTATACCAGCAATGGTGCGTGGACAGGGCAATATGGCAAAACAAATGCAAGCGGAGAGGTAAATCTTAGGCTTGTTAGTGGAGATTTTAAATTCCGTGTTTATCATCACGGACAAACTTACTGGTCAGATGTCGTTTCTTTACCCAAGCTTTCTTCAAAAACAATTAAAATTGATGAAGGCGATGTAAATATTACTGTTCTAAATGAAGCAGGAACACCGCTCAAGAATGAAGTTGTATACTTATATTCCAGTTCTGGTTCCTATACTGGTGTTTGGGCAAGGACAGGCTCAGATGGTACCGTTTCTGTTTCTTTGGCGCATGGTGCATATCGTGCCCGCGCAAGGAACAATTGGTCTACACAGTTTAGCGTGCCCAAGACTGAAAATGTGAAAATTACCGTCAAATAAATGGAGTTTGAAATGAATAAAAAAAACAAACCACAAGAAAATTTTGACGATGCGCTCGAAGCCTTAAGGCAAAATGCCCTCGAAAATGTTGAAGAGACCTCAGCAAGTAAAAAGGAGTTCGTAACGCCTAAAGAGATGAAAGAGCGACGCCCAGCCTGGATCGTCCGTGGGCTTATAGTCATGCTCGCCTTGGTCGGAATTGCAGAAGCCTTCATACTCTTCAACAATCGTGAGCAAATAGACTTAATGAAATATGAAGATATTCCTTTTGTTGAGACCTATGGCGAGCCAGAAGATGCTCCCATCCCTACACCAACAGAAATTATTTTGATCGAGCCAGAGCCTGCTCTTGAAACCCCGCCAGAAGAACCTGTCTTGGAAGCCCCAGAGCCAGAGCCGATCCCCTTGCCAGAAGGCGTGGAAGAAATCCCCTTCCCTGAAGGTGAATGATAACGAGGAAAAGAACATGCCAGCTCACATTTTGATAGTGGACGATAACGAACTTAACCTGAAACTTGCCAGCACTGTATTAGAGAAGGAAGGCTATCAAACATCTACCGCTTTAAACGGGAAAGAAGCATTAGCGCGTGCAAATAAGGCCCCACCGGATTTGGCAATTTTGGATGTGATGATGCCAGATATGGACGGATACGAGCTTTGCAAAAGAATTCGTGAAACACCAAGCCTAGCCAATATCCCCGTGATCATGCTCACGGCTTTATCTAGCGTAGATGATCGACTAAAAGCCTTCGAAGTGGGTGCAGATGATTTTGTCTCAAAACCTTTTGTCCCCGCCGAATTACGTGCGCGCGTAAAAGTTTTATTACGCCACCTTGACGCTCGTGCTGAAAGCAAAACGGATCGCGCTACTTATAAAATTGCCCTTTTTTCATTGCGTGGTGGTGTTGGCGTTTCGACTTTGGCAACGAATCTTGCCGCCGGACTAAGCCAGCTATGGGATGAAGAAAGTGTTCTTATGGATCTAGCACTCGTCAATGGACAAAGTGCTCTAATGCTTGACCTATCTCTTCGCAACACTTGGGGAGATTTGACTAAAATCCCGGCCGAAGAGATGGATGCTGATCTAATTGATCAAATTATGCTTCGTCACCCCAGCGGAACACGCGTCCTCGCTGCACCACGCAGCGCAATTGAAGCAGATCAAATTACAGATACAAAAGTAAACCGTGTTCTTGAGTTGTTAGAAACACGATACCCTTATTTAGTTTTCGACCTTCCCCATGATTTCAAATCAACAACCATTACTGCATTAGACGCAGCCGATAAAATTTTGCTTATCCTTTCACCTGAAATGGCATCTGTCCGCGCAGCAGGAATGGCGCTAAGTGTTTTTAATGAACTTGAATATCCTAAAGAGAAAACTGATCTTGTCCTTAATTGGAACTTCCAAAGCCAGGGCCTGCCACGCGGAGAAATTGAAAGCGCACTCAAAAAAGAAATATCTATTGTTATCCCCCACGTCCCAAACACAGTTGTTTCAGCCATCACAATGGGAAAACCACCGATATTAGATGAAATAGAGACCCCACTCCGTGCGTTGCTGGAAGACTTAGCCTATCATTGGAGCGAACCATCACAAAAGAAAAAACGCCCTGAAATACCTTCAGAACTTTGGCAGCGCGTTGCAGAACGCGCCCGCAAACGCGCCAAGAAAAATGCGTAGCCTTATAGAAAAGGAAGTATTTATGAAAAAGCTCATTACAAAACAATCGACAAAAGGGCAAGGGCTTGTTGAATATGCCCTTATTGTAGCTCTGATCATAGCCGGTGTACTCGTTTCTTTGGAAATGACAGGATACACGCTCCGCGAAGCCTACTGCCGCGCCGCCCAGACCTTAGGAAGCGAGCAAACCTGCGGTGAAGAGGAAATCTACTGTGAAGATGATTTCGCTTCAGCAGATAATTGGACATCTCAATATGGAACATGGACAAATTCAGAAGGGCAGCTATGTACTTCTGCTGGTGCAAAGAACTTCAATAATTGCTCCCAAAGTATGAGCAATAACGAAGACTATTCCATCAAATTGGACGGCGCACAGTTAGATAGAGGAAACGGGTACGGCGTCTTTTTCCGTGGCACAGATATGGGCGGACGCACCGAAGGCTATATTGTCCAATACGATCCAGGCTGGGGTGGCGGTTCAATTATTATGCGCAAATGGGTCAATGGGCGCGAGCTTCCCCCCTTCGCCATTAAAAGAATGCCCGGTTACGACTGGTTCGGTGAACCGCACGACATACAACTCGACGTAGAAGGAGACACTTTCACCTTTACGCTCGACGGGGAAGAAGTCCTCGTTGGGCAAGATGATACTTACACCGAAGGCGGCGTTGGGCTGCGCTCCTGGGATGGCACCGAAGTTTGCTTCGACAATCTCAGCATTGGCGAACTTTCTACTAATACAGGAGAAGAATAATGGCTCTTGAAAACTCCCCTTCGCTCAAAGAATTTGAAGATGGCATCCCGCAAAACCTCTCTGATCCTTCAAAGAAGAAAAATCGCATCAGAAAAACCTTATTGATCTTACTTGCACTCCTCGTGCTCTTTGTCGGCTTCTCTTTTTTCCAAAGCAACGCAGCCGAACTCTTGGCAGGTAAAGGCAGCCTTAGCGGGCTTGTTCTTGATGACAAAGGTCAACCTTTTCAGGGCTATATCTTCATCCTCGGTACAGATCTCGAAAGCCAAACTGATGCAGACGGGCATTTCCTAATCGAAAATGTCCCCGCAGGGGCACGCATTCTCATTGTAGCTAACGACCATGCCGGGTACGAATTTCCCACTCTCGTCGAAGCAGGAAAAACCATAGATATTGGGCAATTACAATTCATTACTACTGCGTTGCCAGATGGATAATTTTCTGGATTAGCTCAACAAAAAAATGCGGGAATTTTAAATTCCCGCATTTTTTATGTCATCGTATTCGCTCTTAATTTCAACTTGCTTGATTCCCTCAGGTATAATCTATCCCATGACATCTACCGATAATCGTCCCCTAGACCCTGAAACCAAACCCGACGACCGAGTTGATAATGCCCTGCGTCCCGAACATCTCGGGGATCTGATCGGGCAACACCAGGTTAAAGAAAACCTCGAAATCCTGATCGAAGCCGCCAAGCAACGCGAAGAAGCTCTCGACCACGTTCTCTTTTATGGGCCGCCAGGCTTAGGCAAAACAACGCTTGCTCATATCCTGGCAAACGAGATGAATGTCAATATCCGCGTCACATCCGGTCCCGCCATTGAACGTGCCGGTGACCTCGCCGCAATATTAACAAACCTCCGCGCAGGAGACATTCTCTTCATTGATGAAATTCATCGATTAGGGCGTGCGGTAGAAGAAGTTTTATACCCCGCAATGGAAGACTTCTCTCTTGACATCATTGTTGGGAAAGGCCCCTCAGCCCGCTCCATTCGTCTTAAACTCCCTCACTTCACCGTTGTTAGCGCAACAACTCGCTTGGCACTCGTCACCGCACCTTTACGGGCGCGGTTTGGCGCAGTTTATCGGCTTGAGTATTACGATCTCGACGCGATGCAAGCCATTGTCACGCGCGCCGCAAATTTGCTCGACGTCCCCGCAGATGAAGATGGGCTCAAAGAAATCAGCCGCCGCGCACGCGGTACTCCTCGTGTTGCCCTACGCCTCTTGCGCCGTGTCCGTGATTATGCCCAAGTCCGCGCGGACGGGACAATTTCTAAAAATGTTGCATACGAAGCCCTAAATTTACTCGCTATTGATGACCTCGGCCTCGATGATATGGATCGACGCGTATTAAAAGCGATCATCGAAAAATATCGTGGCGGACCCGTTGGCTTGAACACCATCGGTGCATCCATCAGCGAAGAACCCGACACCATCATGGACGTGGTAGAACCTTATCTCCTCCAACTTGGCTTCCTCGACCGCACTCCACAAGGGCGCGTTGCGACACGCTTGGCTTATGAACATTTGGGATTTGAATTCAGAGAAGAAAATCAACCAAAATTGCTATAATCCTCGTAGTAAGGGCTTTAGCCCTTCAACCGCTAAAGCGGTTACTACAAAGACTTTCTAATATGCCCTACGAATACAGAAAACTTTCGCCTGAAGAAAGAAAAGAAGTTGTCGAAGGGCGTAAACAGCAAGGCTACCCTGCGCACTCTCCACCACACCCATTGCGGGAAGAAGGCACTTATTTAATCACAGCAGCCAATTATGAGCATAAACATATTTTAGAAAACCCAACAAGACGTACGGCTTTTGAAATGCTCTTGATAAAAAGTTTTCAAGAAGTTAGTGCTGAAATTATTGCCTGGGTCATCCTGACAAATCACTACCACCTTTTACTCAACATAGAATCTTTTGAAATTATTTCTGACATTTTACAGTATATTCATGGCTCAACATCCCATCAATGGAATAAAGAAGATGGGCAGACCGGGAAACGCAAGGTTTGGTATCGCTTTTCAGACAGAATGATACGCAATGAAAAACATCTTCAAAGAACACTAAACTATGTTCATTACAATCCAGTCAAACACGGTCTGGTAGAAGACGTGTATGCTTGGAAATGGTCGAGTTTATTTTTATACGAAGATGAGAAAGGA
Organism: Anaerolineae bacterium; assembly: GCA_018648685.1. Classification (GTDB taxonomy): domain Bacteria; phylum Chloroflexota; class Anaerolineae; order Anaerolineales; family Villigracilaceae; genus Desulfolinea. The sequence goes on along the minus strand of JABGQT010000068.1, from coordinate 4,487 downwards.
AAAACTTGGCTTCAAGAAAATTGGAAGAAATACAAGCCATCGTCTCATTTTGGTAAAGACTGGGATGACTTATAAACGATCTAACCGCTAAAGCGGTTACTACAAGGAGCATTCCCTCGTAGTAAGGGCTTCAGCCCTTATCTCTTCAACAAACACATTAATGAAAACCTCCGACTTCAACTACCACCTCCCCCAAGAATCCATTGCCCAGACTCCCGCCGAACCACGGGATTCTTCTCGTTTGCTGGTTTTGCACCGTGAAAATGGTAAGATCGAACATCGCAAATTCAGCGATATTGGCGAATACCTAAAGCCCAATGATCTGCTCGTCATCAACCAGACGCGCGTTATCCCTGCGCGGATTTACGCAAAAAAAGAAACCGGCGGCAAAGTGGAATTGCTCCTGCTCCGCAAAGAAGATGATTTAACCTGGCGCGCGCTCGTCGGCGGGAAAGGCTTGGTTTCTGGCAAAAAAATTATCATCCCTACGGAGTCCGATGACTCCAGTCATCGGGATACTACCAACGCTCCAAAGTCTGGAGACTTTGGAGTCCGTGCAGAAATATTGGAAGTACTCGAAGGTGCGCAACGTCTCATTCGCTTCGACGAAGCTATTGAGCCATATTTTCCGCAGATCGGGAATGTGCCGCTCCCGCCCTATATCCACGCTAAACTCAATGACCCGGAACGTTATCAAACTGTCTATGCTCAAGAGCCGGGATCCGCGGCTGCGCCCACAGCGGGGCTGCATTTTACGCCAAGGCTTTTAGACGAACTCAAAGCCAAAGGCGTGAAGCGCGCTGAAGTCACCCTCCATGTTGGGCTAGACACTTTCGCTCCGGTCACCGAAGATGATGTCGAAGAGCATCACATCCACACCGAGTGGTGTCAGGTTACGCCCGGGGCTGCATCGAAGATCAACAACGCGAAGCAAGCCGGGGGCAGGGTTGTCGCGGTTGGAACGACCAGTGTTCGGACGCTCGAATCTGCTTCTCAAAGGGGAGCAACTCTCCCCACGAGCGGCGCGACATCGCTCTTCATCCTGCCCGGTTATGAGTTCAAGGTAGTCGATATTATGATCACGAATTTCCATCTTCCCAAATCCACATTGGTGATGTTAGTGAGCGCATTTGCTGAACGAGAAATGATTTTAAACGCTTATGAAACCGCCATCCGAGAAGGCTATCGTTTTTATTCCTTTGGTGATGCGATGATAATTATTTGATTATGTCACTGCGAGGAGCATGCCCTTGCGACATGACAGTCTCCTCCACAGAGCGGGAGATTGCTTCGCCAAGCTGAACTTCGTTCAGCCGCTCGCAATGACAGGAATTTCTTATGACAAAAAAACTTTATTTTGATGCCCCTCTGGAAACAGAATTCACCGCTGAGGTGATAGAGATACAGCGGGACGAACGTGGTTTTGGCGTGATACTCTCCGAAACACTTTTCTACCCGACAGGCGGGGGACAGTCCCACGATACTGGCACGATAGGCTCGGCACGCGTTGTGGACGTAATTATTGAAGACGAGATAATTATTCACATTCTTGATAAAGAGATTGAAGTTGGCAACTATCCCGCAAAAATCGATTGGGATCGTCGTTTTGCCAATATGCAGCATCACAGCGGACAACATATTTTCTCGGCGGTTTTCTGGAAAGAATTGGGGCTGGAGACGATTTCTTCTCATATCAGCGGAGAAACGCCCACAACAATTGACTTCAACAAAGAAATGCTTTCAGACAAAGAAATTACTCTCGTGGAGAAAGCTGCCAATAAACTCGTCTTTGAAAACCGCGCAATGAAGGCATATTTTGTAGAAAATAAAGATAGCGTGCCTTTTCGCCGCCCCCCAAAAGTGGATGGCAAAATCCGCGTCATTGAGATCGAAGCCTACGATTATTCTGCCTGCGGCGGAACACATTGCCCGCGAACCGGCATGGTCGGGATGCTGAAGATCGTCCGCACGGAGCGAATTAACCAGAAAACGCGCATCCATTTTGTCGCGGGTTGGCAAGCGTTGGCATATTTTGACGAAACGCAGAAAGCAGCGCAAGAAAGCGCGCAATTTTTGGCAATTGGCATAGACGCACTAAAAAAAACTGTCGAAAACCAGCACGTGCAATTAAAGAGCGCACAAAGTGAATTAAAGAAATTGCGTGAAATGAAGTTAGAGATAGAAGCACAGAAAATGGCGCAACTTGCTGAAGCTGTAGGAGAAAAATGGCTAGCGACTGCTCTCTTTGAAAATCGAAATGCCGGAGAATTACGTTTGCTGGCGATGAAATTACGCGCCTATCCCGGCATGGTGGCTGTCTTGGCATCTTTTGATGGCAGCAAACTCTCACTCGTCACTGCCTGTGCAGATGACACAGATATTAATGCAAATGATTTTCTCCAGAAACACCTTCTCCCACTCGAGGGGCGTGGTGGTGGAGACAAATCTATTGCACAAGGCGGAGGAGTATCAGACGAAGATAGTTTGAAAGACCTTTTTACTAAAACAAAAAGCTACCTATAGGGTAGCTTTTTGACTTTTTAGGGGGAACTATCTTCTGTACCGTAAAGAACCACTCTATCGCGTCCCAAATGTTTTGCCTGATAAAGAGCATCATCGACGACCAGGAGCATTTCTTCGAAGTTCTTTCCATGAAGCGGATAGGCTGCAACTCCAATAGATGTTTTGACCTGAAAAGCACACCCTTCATGCTCTAGCTTTATAGAACTAAGCGCAATGCGGAATTCTTCAGCACGCTTAAACGCATCTTCCAGGGATGTTTCTGGCATGATAATCATAAACTCTTCGCCGCCATAACGAAAAGGAAAATCGCTGCTACGGGTTTGAGAACGCATCAAGTCACCTACAGCTTTCAGAGCTTTATCTCCTCCTGCGTGACCATAAGTATCGTTGATATTCTTGAAATGATCTAAATCCATCAGCATAAAGATAATAGAATCTTTTCTGCGTTCTGCTCGTGCAATTTCAACATCGAGAATTGTGGCGAGGTAATGGCGGTTGTATAGCCCCGTCAGCGCATCATGGATAGCTTGCTCTTTTAGTTTCTGCTGGAGAGCATTTACTTCTTGCAAATTTTTCTCTAACTCATCATTTACTTGATGCAAATCATCTTTAGCATCTTGAAGTTCTTTTGTACGCCCATTGACGCGCTTTTCTAGATCACGATTAATTGCTTTGATCCTATAAATGCGCAACGAGATGATTCCCCAAATGAGTAGAACGCCAACAAAGAAAGCGATCAGGCGAAACCACCATGTCCCCCACCAAGGCGGCAGGATTTCAATAATCAGTTCAGCGGGTGTTTCATTCCAGACCCCATCGTTATTGGCAGCACGTACCCTAAAAGTATAAATACCTGGAGAAATATTTGTATATCTAGCTTCCTGGGATGTTTGAGTTGGCGACCAATTTTCTTCAAACCCATCCAGCTTATATTGGTACTGGTTTTTAGAAGAGAGCTGGTAACTTAATGCCGCAAATCGGATTGAAAAGACATTTTGGTGATAATTGAGTGTAATTTGGGTGGATTTCTCAATCGGTCGAGGTAGTACCTTGCTCCCAATCGGTACAGGTTGATTAAAAAGAGAGAATTCAGTAAAGACTACCGGTGGCAAATAAGTATTATTTGATAATTCATCAGGCTGAAAAAATGTCAGCCCATTTGACCCACCAAAAAAGATCTCTCCATTAGGGCCGCGATGCGATGTGCCAATCTGGAATTGGTCACCTTGCAAACCATCTTGAGAAAAATAATTATAGAAAGTTTCGCTATCACGCTCAAAGCGACTAATACCTTTGCTTGTACTGATCCAAAGATCATTCCCTTCCCCAGGTTGAATACCCATGATCGTATCGCTGGGCAAGCCATCATTCTTTGTATAATTAAGCCATTTCCCTGTAGCAATTTCCAATCCACTCAATCCGCCGCCCGTACCAGTCCAAATAATATTATTTTTCTCATCAAAAAATAGTGCGTGAACAGTGTTGCTAAGAATAGAGTTATCGTCATCAACATCGTTGAAATGATGAGTAAAGATGTCAGTTTCAGGGTCAAGCAATTCCAAGCCCCCGCGTGCGGTGGCAGCCCAGACACTATTTGATGAATCTATGGCAAGATCATAGACCGTGCCTTCGCTCATTGCATCAAGATTATCGGGATCAGGCGCATATTCTTTGTCGATCATTCCGGTTTTAGGATCGAAGAGTAACATGCCGAAGCCAAGCGTTCCTACCCATAGCTTCCCTTCTTCAGCGGCTTCTATGGTTGTAGGGTATTTTATGCCAAGTCCATAGGGTGTTTCAGGTGTATCTGTATAAATCGTAAATTCATCGGTTGCAGGGTTCATATAATTTAGACCGCCCCCATAAGTTGCCAGCCATAGCCCACCAGCTTTATCAGGGTGAATATAATAAACTGTTCCGCCTCAGGTGAAAATGGAAAAATGGACATAAAAAATAAGACACTA
>JABGQT010000150.1 GCA_018648685.1 Anaerolineae bacterium | reverse complement strand
AATATCCTGCTCACTTAATTGATTTCATATAACCGCTGTTTTAGACACTCCCAATGCCCCATTCCCAAATCCCGAATAACGAATATCCGCTATAATTTAAGCCCATGCCCAAGCTTAAACACGGCAAAAACATCTTCTCGCAAAAAAAGAAAAAACGCTTCCCCTTTTGGATATTCCTCTTGGGGCTTCTCACCATCCCCTTTTTTCTTATTCAACCTCCCCCTCCGGCTGCTATTTCAACACCCGCCGGGTTGACCGTCGAAGCCACTTTTCCACCCACCTACACACCTCTGCCACCGCCTACTTTTACCCCACTCCCCTATCCCACTGGTGTTCACGGTGGACGGATCATTTTCACCTGCACGCGCGGCGACTATAACCAGATCTGCATGGTCAACAAAGATGGCAGCGGTCTCCTTCAGATTACCCACGACAAAGTCAACCATTATTACCCCTCCCTCTCTCCACAAGGCGAGGCCATCATCTACGCATCCAATCAAAGCCTCGGCACCTTCGATCTTTATCTGCTCGTTCTCAGCACCTCCCAGCAAATCGAACTGACCAAAGAAATCGGCAACGTCTTTTCCCCAGCATTTTCTCCTGACGGAAAAAAGATACTTTTCATCAACAAAACCGAAGACGATGTGACAGGTCTGTGGGTCATGGACAGCAACGGCGAGAACGCTCAACTGATCTATGGCGGCAGAAAACAAGCTGGCGTTAACTCCCTCGTCGGCGCAGCCTGGTCACCAGACGGAAGGCAGATCGCCCTCGCCATGACCGTTGACCAAGCCTTTGAATATGAAATCTTTCTCTACAATCTGGATGATGAAGAGCCGCCTCGCCGCGTGACCTTTGGCTTGCTCGGCATTACCGGGAGCGTTTCTTGGTCCCCAAACGGAGATTCGCTCCTCCTCTCCGCCGGCCCCCCTCTGGATAAAGACATCTTTAATTACGAGATAGAAACCGGCATAATGACCCGTCTTACCTCAGGCGGGAATAATAATTCCGCTGTTTATTCTCCCAACGGAGAATGGATCGCCTTCAACTCCCTCCGCAACAACGATCAAGCTGATATATATCTGATGCGCCCCGGCGGCAGCGACCTTCAGCAAATTACCGATAACCCCGAACCAGATTGGCAACCTCAGTGGGAACCCTAAGTTTTATATGCATCTGCGAGGAGTATCTTTTTCTAACGAAGCAGTCTCATCTTTACTAATAGTTATTCCCTTTCAGTATTTACAAGTACAATATCCCCGTGTTTACTAAAACAAAAATCACCATCCCTCTTAGCCTAATTCTCGCGGCAATCTTCGCCTTCTTTGAAGGCGGCAACTACATCTTCGCATTTCTTCCCGCCGTGCTGATCTTCTTTCTCGGCATCAGTACACTTTATGCCCTCTGGCAATGGACAGGAAAACCCAAAAAACTACTCTGGATTCTCGCCCTCGCGCTTCTTCTACGCCTTATCTCTGCGATTGCCCTTCACATTCTCCTCCCCATCAACGGCTATCCCGACAGCGAACAACAACAAGCTGGATATGTCTTCTACGATGCATTCAGGCGCGATACTGCCGCCTACCATCTCGCCCAAAGCGATGCCCCCCTCATCACAGCCTTCAGCCAAAAAGATCATACCGACCAATATGGCGGTTTACTCGCATTCAGCGCAGGGGCTTATCGTTATCTTTCCCCAGATGCCCACCGCCCGCTTCTAATAAGCCTCTTCGCCGCCTTTGCCGCTACCCTCGGCATCCCCTTTTTCTGGATGGCAGCCAAAGAACTTGGCAGCGAAAAACTCGCCCAAGCCGCAACGTGGATTTTTGCCCTCTACCCCGAAAGCATCCTCATGGGCAGTTCCCAAATGCGCGAGCCTTTTCTGATTAGCTTCATCGCGCTTTCACTTTGGGCATTGATTGCATGGCAAAAAGATAAAGGAAATCGCGCCGCACAAATTGGCTTAGGTAGTGCCTTTCTGGCAATGCTCCTCGTCTCCCCCGCGATTGCTATCATCACCTTAATTTTTCTCATCGTATTCGCACTCATCCAAAAATCAAATAGCCGCATCTCAGCAACACATATCATAATAGCGATCATCCTCCTCCTTCTCTCCATCTTTCTTCTTTCCTCCGCTTTAGGCACAACAAAACTAAACGCAAACACCCCTCTTGGCATCATCCTCGAGTGGACAGAAAAAGCCATCCAGTGGGATATTTACCAACTCGAGCGCGGTTCAGGCTGGGTGCAAAAACTCTTCAGCGAAATGCCCACCGCTCTACATATTCCCTTTGTAACGAGTTACGGGCTAACACAACCCGTCCTCCCCGCAGCCATCATCGAGCCAACAACACTGACCTGGAAAATCCTGGGGATATTGCGCGCAGCCGGATGGTACGCCCTCGCGCCTTTCCTCCTCTATGGGCTTTTTACCCTCCCCAAACAGGATTCTCCCCTCGAGCGCCGAGTCTGGACGTGGTTTGGGCTGGGTAGCTGGTTCTGGATCATCCTCGCATCCCTCCGCGCAGGTGGCGACCAATGGGATAACCCCCGTTATCGAGTCATTTTCCTCGCATTGCAAGCCCTCTTCGCTGCTCAGGCGTGGATCATGCATCGAGAAAACCGAGGTGTTTGGTTGCCACGCCTTTTATCGATAGAAGTTATTTTTCTGGCATTCTTCACTCAATGGTACGCAAGCCGATATTACGGGCGTTTCGACACCTTATCCTTCGGCACAATAGTCGCGTGGATATTATCCCTTAGCGCACTTGTTGTCATCGGAGACATCATCCGAATCCACAAAAAGACGTTATAATGCCTGCGCTTGAAATTAAGGAGATAAAATGAAAACTGCGTTAATTACAGGTATTACAGGGCAAGATGGCTCTTACCTTGCCGAGTTATTGCTTTCAAAAGGCTATAAAGTGGTCGGCATGGCTCGCCGAACCAGCACCGTTAAATATGACCGCGTAGAACATTTACTCGACGAGATCATTGTAGAGCAAGGGGATTTGCACGATCAAGGTTCACTTTTAGCCCTCTTAGAAGAATATAAGCCAGACGAGGTCTATAACCTCGCAGCGCAATCTTTTGTGCCCGCTTCCTGGAGCCAAGCTGTGCTAACCGCAGAAGTAACGGCACTTGGTGTAACAAGATTATTAGAAGCCATTCGTCTTTTTGACCGATCAATTCGCTTTTATCAGGCATCGAGCAGTGAAATGTTCGGCAAAGTAATGGAAGTACCGCAAAAAGAGAGCACGCCTTTTTATCCGCGCAGCCCTTATGGTGTAGCAAAGGTATATGGGCACTGGATCACGATCAATTACCGCGAATCTTATGATATTTTCGCTTCATCAGGCATTCTTTTCAATCACGAAAGTCCCCGTCGTGGCCTGGAGTTTGTTACCCGCAAGATCACCGATGGTGTTGCCCGCATAAAACTAGGCATGCAAAAAGAATTGCGCTTAGGTAACCTCGATGCTCGCCGCGATTGGGGTTTCGCAGGAGATTATGTTGAGGCAATGTGGCTCATGCTTCAACAAGAAAAACCTGAGAATTATGTTATTGGCACTGGCGAAACCTACGCTGTACGCGAATTCTGCGAGCACGCTTTTGGCTTTGTCGATTTAGATTACAACGATTATGTCGTTCAAGACCCACGTTTCTACCGCCCAGCCGAAGTGGATTTGCTGATCTCTGACCCTAGCAAAGCACGTGAAGAACTTGGCTGGGAACGCAAAGTCAGCTTTAAAGGCTTGGTTGAGATGATGGTCCAAGCCGATTTGGAAAGACTTCAAAAATAATGAAAATAATGGCGGGAGTAAAAGAAAAAGCAAATCTCTCTTTCGCTCACATAGCTAAAGAAGATTTGCTTTCTCTTCTTGGCGGGGTGCTTTATTTCATCCAGCTATGGAATTATGCACATACAACGCTCTCCCGCTTGGATGAAAGTGCCTATATCTACAAAGGTTATCTTTTTGCAACAGGGCAATATCAGCCTTTCGACCCTGGCATCTGGACCAATAAAGCCCCGTTTGCCTTTCTTATTCCTGGATATATTCAGGCGTGGTTTGGTCCCGGTTTGCGTCCAGCAAGATATTTTGCGGTACTCGCAGGCATTTTTATTCTATTAGGCACTTGGCTCACCGCACGTAGGTTAGGCGGGAAAAAGACAGGTGCTATTGCGATATGGATTTTTGTACTCAGCCCTGCTTTAATCAAATTATATAGCCCGGCAATCTCTCAAGGCCTTATTGCGCTAATGCTCACTTGGGTACTTGCTTTTTCCCTAGGAGGCGATCGCCCGCTTTGGCAGCTCATGCTCAGCGCAGCACTTGCTGGCTTAATGATACTTACTCGTCAGAATATGGTCGCTGTCTTGCCACTTCTAATTCTCTATATTTTTTGGCAATATGGGCTTAGAGCAGGGCTATGGTCTTTTTTCTCTGGTCTAATTGTTGTTGCTCTAGGACATCTTCTCTGGTGGCCTGATATTATGCAACTCTGGCTCCCTTGGTTGCCTAGCAAATTATATGCTTTGTCATTATCTTTTTTTGAAGCATCGTCAGTATCTTCATCCGAAACATCTTCTCTAGAGAGTTTCGGAAACACAATCTCTCTCTCTCTGCCTTCCATGACCAGCCGTATTTTATCTCTTTTTCGCACATATCGTTTTCATGTTATTACCTTTACAGGGATTCTCTCTACACTTTTCTTATGGAAAAACAGTTCGCAAAACAAAAAGAAAATTCGTGATATTGTCTTTTTAGCAACTTTGTTTCTGGTATTGCTCCTTATGCACACATGGGCTAGCTTAGGGCAAAACTACTGTGTCTATTGTTTTTCATCCTATTTTGGCTTTTATGGGATAAGCGGTATTTTATTGGTCGTACTATATCTCTCTGAGTGGAAGAAGGAAGTCCCAAAATATCTCTATCCCTTTCTTATAGTTCTCATTCTGGTTATCACAACAGGAATCGGATATTCTGCCTTCGAAGATATGGGCGACAGCCTCTTGAATATACAAGTTCCGCGAATAAAAGATGGGCATATCATATCGGGCTATACAACGCTAGAAAATATTGTTCAAAACAAGTTCTCTTTTAGCGTTAAACTTACAAAACAATATACCGCTGCAACAATGGGCTTGGGCGTTGGAGCTATCTTTCTTTCAGTTGTTCTAACGCTAAAACACACACTACTGCGTAAGCAAAACTTTAATTTTGGCTACCTACTCTTTGTTTCTTTTTTCCTCTTTTCTTTTATCGCAAGCCCAATCATCGCTGGAAATGAAAGAAAAGCAGATTACAATGGGAATATCATCTCAGCCTATGAAGAAGCTGGAGAATATCTCGGCGAGTATATACCGGCTGAGAGCACCGTTTATTGGGATGGAGGCAGTTCATTGCTCCCTCTGCTTTATATTCCAGGAGGCGTAAATATTTACCTCCCGCAATTAAATGCACGAAATAACTATCGACTTGGCGGAGACTCCAAAACACTCTATGACAAAGGTTATTGGAACGAAACCCTTGAAAATCAATGGAAATCAGAAGCTGAATATATTGTCGTCAACAACTACTTTTACACCTCTGAATGGGATACTTTTTTAGACCCTTCTGATTTTGACGAATTTCCCAGTTCAACAACCCTCTACGATAATCGTTCTGATTTTTATTTGCGCGTCTTTAGGAGAAAATAAATGTATCTCTCTCTTGTCATCCCCGTCTACAACGAAGAAGAAAGCCTACTCTTACTTTTCGATGCAATCCATGATGCACTTGATTCTCTCCCGAAAAAATGGGAAATCGTCCTTGTTGATGATGGTAGCAGCGACCAAAGCCTAAAGGTTCTTGAAGAACTAGCACAAAAAGATACCGAACATATCCGTGTAGTTTCTTTTCGACGAAATTTTGGGCAAACAGCAGCGATAGCAGCCGGCATTGACCACACAAAGGGAGAAGTTATCGTTCTGCTCGACGCTGACCTCCAAAACGATCCGGCAGACATCCCCATGATGCTAGCAAAATTAGATGAGGGCTACGATGTTGTCAGCGGATGGCGCGTTAAACGTAAGGATACTTTTATTACACGTACCCTCCCATCTCGCATGGCAAATGGGTTGATCTCTCGCGTGACAGGCGTAGAACTCCATGACTATGGCTGCACCCTCAAAGCCTATAGGCGTGAGGCTATCACCGGCTTTCGGCTCTATGGCGAAATGCATCGTTTCATCCCCGTTTTTGCTCATTCAGTAGGGGCAAAAATTATTGAAGTTCCTGTAAATCACCATCCACGCCGATTTGGCGAAGCCAAATATGGGCTGGAGCGTACCCTAAAAGTTCTCCTCGACCTTTTCACTGTCAAATTTTTGTTGAGCTATTCAGCAAAGCCAATCTATCTCTTTGGTGGTGCAGGGATGAGCATCATAATCCTTAGCGCAGTACTTCTTTTCTTTTTAGCAATACGGAGCTTATTCTTTGGAATCTCGGTTTTGGCCTCTCCGCTCTTTCAGATAAGTGCAATGTTCTTCATTCTCGGCTTCCAATCTATTCTCATGGGATTAATTGCTGAGTTGCAAGTCCGCACTTACCACGAATCTCAACGCAAGCCCACTTATACCGTCCGAAAAACATTTAATCTAAAATAATGCGAATTCTTCTTCTTACCTACGAACTCCCTCCCGTTGGTGGTGGTGGCGGTCGCGTAGCCCAAGATATTGCCGAAGGATTATCAGAACGCGGGCACGAAATTATTATCATCACATCCCACCTTAAAGGATTGCCCAAAGAAGAAATTCTGGATGGAGGGATTCGTGTTATTCGTGTGCCCTCATTACGGCGAGAGGCTTTCCGAGCAGGATTCTTGACAATGGGCGCATATATCCTCTCCGGATTTTGGGCTGGGCTCCGTTTAACAGGCAAATGGCATCCCGATGTTATTCACGTTCATTTTGCCGTTCCGACCGGAGTCTTGGCTTGGGCACTTTCTCGTTTAAGAAAAATTCCCTATCTCCTCACAGCACATCTCGGAGATGTCCCTGGCGGAGCGCCAGAAAAAACAGGAAGTTGGTTCCGTTGGGTTTTCCCCTTCACTCGCCCCATCTGGCGAGATGCTGCAAAAGTAGCTGCTGTGAGCGAATTTACACACCAACTTGCACTCAAGCATTATCCTGTTGACATCGAAGTTATCCACAACGGTGTAGATTTGAAAGAGCTTGACCCAGGTAAATTAGAAGTTCAATCTCCGCCACGTATCATCTTTGCAGGGCGTTTAATGAAGCAAAAGAATCCTTTGCAAATCATAAAAACGTTGGCAAAGCTACAAGACATCTCTTGGGAATGTGTTCTTCTCGGCGATGGGCCTCTACGCGAAGAAGTAGAAAAGGAAATATCTAACCATAATCTCCAAGACCGGATCACACTTCCCGGCTGGGTCACGCCACCAGAAGTAATTGCATGGTTCCGAAAAAGTGATATCCTCTTTATGCCTTCTCTCTCTGAGGGCCTCCCCGTTGTTGGGGTACAAGCCCTTGCAATGGGTTTGGCAATGGTCGTCAGCAATATTGGCGGTTTTGTAGATTTAGTAGATAAAGGCAAAAACGGCTTTTTAATTAACGATGACAGTGATTATGAAAAGGCTTTACGGAAACTTTTGAGTGACACTACTGGAGAATTACTATCCTTCAGAAAAGCAAGCCGAGAAAAAGCTGAGGAGTTTTCGCTAGAGAAGATTGTAGCAAGTTACGAAAAAGCCTTGAAAGACTCATCTTCTTCGGTAAAATAGTCTACAATCACGGTTTGGCGGAAAATACGAATAGCCGAATCACGGTTCAATAAAACGCTCTCAAGCCTAAATCAGGAGAGAAGCGTTCCTATATCAAAAAAGTAGAAGGTAAAAATGACAAAAGAAAGCAAAAATTTTGCCGCGATCGGCGTTGCTGGCTATATCGCCCCCCGCCATTTGGTGGCTATCCAGGACACTGGGAATAAGTTGATCGCAGCCACAGATATTAACGACTCTGTCGGAATTTTGGATCGTTATACACAGGATGTACGCTTCTTTACAGAGATTGAACGTTTTGATCGCCATCTCGAAAAATTGCGCCATCGCCCTGAAGAAAAACGCATCCATTATGTCAGCATTATGACACCCAATTATCTACACGATGCGCATTGCCGTTTGGCTTTGCGCGTTGGTGCAACCGCGATCTGCGAAAAACCCCTCGTTATCAACCCGTGGAATTTGGATCAACTTGCCCGTGTAGAAGAAGAGTATCAGGGGAAAATTAATACTATTTTACAGTTGCGCGTACACCCTGCTTTGGTTGCTCTCAAAGAAAAACTAGATGCAGATAAATCTGGTAAACAGCATGATGTTTTATTAAGCTATGTGACTTCACGCGGCCCCTGGTATCACACATCATGGAAAGGCTACCCTGAAAAATCAGGTGGTGTTGCCACAAATATCGGCATTCACTTTTTCGATATGCTCCAGTGGCTTTTCGGAAAACCTGGCTTGCTTAAACTCCATCGATCAACTCCCAAGAGTATGTCTGGTTTTGTGGAATTCGAGCGTGCCCAAGTACGCTGGTTCCTTTCTGTAGACGAAAACGATCTCCCTGTTGAAATTGAGCCGGGCAAGCCCAAAACCTACCGCTCTATTACCGTAGACGGTGATGAAATTGAATTCTCTGGTGGTTTCACAGATTTACATACCCGCGTTTATGAACGCACATTAGCCGGTAATGGCTTTGGATTAGATGATGCACGCCCCTCGATTGAGTTGGCTTATAACATCCGGAATACGCCTCTTACTGCGATTGATGACCTGGCACACCCTTTCTTAAAGAAGTAACTATGACAGAATTTTACGTACATCCATCCAGTTATGTTGACGAAGGGGCAGTCGTTGGCAAAGACACAAATATTTGGCATTTTTGCCATGTGATGCCCAAAACAAAGATCGGTGAAGGTTGTAATATCGGACAAAATGTTTTTGTTGCCAACGATGTTGAGATCGGGAATAATGTCAAAATCCAGAATAATGTTTCGATTTATACAGGTGTGATTCTAGAAGATGATGTTTTTCTAGGACCTTCGATGGTTTTTACCAATGTGATCAACCCCCGCAGTCATGTTAACCGGCGTGGAGAGTATATGATCACACGTGTCAAACGTGGTGTCACAATTGGCGCAAATGCGACTGTAGTTTGCGGCACAACTTTCGGAGAGTATTCCTTTGTTGGGGCGGGTGCGGTGGTAACGAAAGATGTCCCCCCCCACGCGCTGGTTTATGGCAACCCGGCCCAAATCCAGGCATGGATGTGCCAATGTGGGATAAAGCTCCCCTTTAGCGATAATGATCCGGATGAGCAAATGACCTGCACAGATTGTAAATCCCAATATCAGAAAAAAGATGGAAAAGTTCAACGTCTAAAATAGACCTGGCAGATTTTGCCAAGGAGATAAAAATGAAAGTCCCCTTGCTCGATTTAGTAGCCCAATATAAAGACATCAAACCAGAAATGGACGCAGCTGTTCAGCGCGTTTTAGATTCCGGACACTTCATTTTAGGCCCCGAAGTTTCTGCTGTTGAAGAAGAAGTTGCAGATTATTTAGGTGTATCTCATGGTATTGGCCTAGCCTCCGGGACAGACGCACTGATACTTGCTCTGCGTGCCTTAGAAATTGGCGAAGGCGATGAAGTTATCTTGCCGGCCTATACCTTTTTTGCAACGATCGGCTCTGTTTTACACGTTGGCGCAACGCCTGTTCTCGTGGACGTGGACGAAAAAAACTACTGCATCGATATTGAGCAAACTCGCGCAAAAGTAACTTCTGCAACAAAAGCGATCATCCCCGTACATCTCTATGGGCAAGCTGCCGACATGGATGCTTTGGCAGAAATCGCGAAAGAAAAGAATTTAAGCATCATCGAAGATAATGCTCAGGCTTTTGGCGCAGACTATAAAGGAAAGAAAACTGGAAGCATTGGCGATATTGGCTGTTTGAGCTTCTTCCCCAGTAAAAATTTGGGCGCATACGGCGATGGAGGCATGGTGGTGACTAATAACCCCGAATTGGCCGAAAAAATGCGCATGTTGCGCGCCCACGGTTGGAAGAAAAAATATTTCCCTGAAGTTCTGGGCTACAATAGCCGGCTTGATGCACTACAAGCTGCAATTTTACGCGTCAAATTGCCTCATCTTG
>JABGQT010000176.1 GCA_018648685.1 Anaerolineae bacterium | reverse complement strand
GAAATGATCTCTCAAGACCTGGAAGTCCAGGAAGGTGATGTCATCCTCACGTCTGGTTTGGGTGGTGATTACCCTCCTGATCTTCTTGTTGGGCAATTATTTAACCTTCGCAAGCGAGACTATGAGCTTTTCCAGCAGGCTTCGGTGCAGTCGACCGTAGATTTTTCCCGCCTAGAAATTGTCTTGGTAATTATGAATTTCAAGCCGGTTGATATTACTCCGCTGATCCCAGTAGAGACCCCATAATCCTCTCGTGAAAGAATTAATTGCACTTCCTTTGCTTTCGTTAGTATTGGTTATCCAGCTAGCGATTGTGAGTCGCATCCCTTTGTTGGGAGGGTATGCAGACCTCATGCTTGTCACACTTGCAGCCTGGTCTTTGCAAGATCGTGTCGAAACATCTTGGCATTGGGCAATTTTTGGCGGCATTCTAATGGGATGGGCTTCAGCACTCCCGTGGTTTGTCCCTCTTTTAGGATATCTTCTTGTGGTTGCTTTATCGCGACTGCTAGTTCGTCGCATCTGGCAAGCCCCTCTATTAGCTCTCTTTGTTGTTGTTTTTCTAGGCTCTCTGGTAGTACATATTATTTCTGTGATCACACTACGTCTGTTTGGCACACCCTTTTCGATAGCAGATGCGCTGAGTATTATTACTCTCCCTAGTCTTTTGATAAACCTTTTCCTGGCGCTTCCAGCATTTCCTATTTTAAGAGACCTCGCCGTGTGGATCTATGATATCGAGGATGACTTATGAGTTCGAATACCCCGCGTGACTTTCGAGCAGAAGCATGGAGAGTTTGGGTCTTTTATCTTTTAACCGCGCTGGTTTTTGGCGCTTTAGCTTTTCGTCTTCTGAACTTGCAAATTTTCGAAGGTGAAAATTGGCTTACGCGTGCCGAAGATAATTACACTCTCGAAATTAGTGTGCCCACATCAAGAGGCATTATTTACGATCGCAACGGGGTTATTTTAGCGCGTAATATCGCTTCCTATAATGTCGTCATTACGCCAGCTTTTCTCCCTGATGACCTTGCGGATATTCAGCGTGTCTATAGAGAGCTTTCAGAAATTATTGATGTCCCTGTCAATAACGGCACTGTGGATGACGCAAAGCTTTTTGCCACCTGTGTCCCGGGACCCGGTATTACCCAATTAGTGGAATTAGGGGATTCTCTTGCTCCGTACAGGCCTGTGCCTGTTAGTTGCGATGTGGACGAAGATATCGCCCGTATCGTGCGTGAGCGTGCAGTGGGCTGGCCCGGTGTTTCTCTGGAGATCGACCCGATCCGAGACTATCCAACAGGCTCTCTCACAGCAAATATCATTGGCTTTTTAGGACCCATCCCCGCAACTCAGGCAGACCTTTATGAAGAGCAAGGATTTATTGCAGGGCGTGACAAAATAGGCTATGCTGGCGTTGAATTGGAGTTGCAAGATATCCTTGCTGGAACAAATGGTAGAAGAGTGGTAGAAATTGATGTCGCGGGGAAAGAGCTTCGCAACCTTGCCCCACCGATTTCGGCGATTGCGGGCAGGAATGTCCGACTTTCAATAGATACTCGTTTACAAAAAGCTGCCGAAGGAGCATTGTTGGTTGAAATCAATGGCTGGAATGCTTATTTTGGACAAATCCGTATTTCTAGTGGCGTGACCATCGCTATGAACCCAAAAACAGGCGAGATTTTGGCAATGGTCTCTTATCCCTCTTATGAGAATAACCGTTTAGCGCGTTTTATTCCTGCCTATTACTATCAGCAACTTAGTGAAGACCCTCGCCATCCGCTTCTAAATAACGCCATCTCTAGCGAATACCCGCCGGGATCAGTTTTTAAGCTCTCGACAGCAACGGGTGCCTTAAACGAAGAAGTTGTAACCGTTGACCAAACTATTTATGCTCCCGGTCAACTCATTTTGACTGAGAAATTTTCTCCTAACGACCCAGGACGAGAACGTCCCTTTGTCGATTGGATATTTGATGAACAACCAGACGGCTTTGGAGAGATCGATTTTTTGCATTGTATTGCTTATTCCAGCAATGTTTGTTTTTATAAACTTGGTGGCGGCTTTGAAGATGAAATCCCCGAAGGCTTGGGCATTCTCCGTTTAGGCGAATATGCCCGCGCGCTGGGATATGGTGAACCCTCTGGCATTGAACTCCCCGGTGAAGCAGATGGATTAATCCCTTCACCTCAATGGAAGCGCATTAATCAAGGCGAAAATTGGTCTACAGGTGATACTTATATTGCTAGTGTAGGGCAGGGATATGTTCTCTCTACGCCCTTGCAAGTGCTTATATCTGGAGCAACGATTGCCAACGATGGAAAGCAAATGCAAACTACTATCGTGCGCGAAGAGCTGGATGATGAAGGACGTCTTCTGAAGCCTTTTGTTTCCCAATTAAAATGGGATATTACAGATACTCCGCTTATTACCAACTTCGATTGCGATGATGGATATTGTCTGGAGATGGAAACAAAGAGCGCCGTTGACCCCTATGTTATTGAGCAAGTTCAAGCGGGGATGCGCTTGGCTGTTACAGATACGCTCCATGGAACACTAAACGATGTTTTTGGTGATTTCCCCGTTGCAGTTGCTGGTAAAACCGGAACGGCTGAATACTGCGATGACGTTGCTCTCGCTGCAAATCGTTGCACCTTTGGAAATTGGCCCACCCATTCATGGACGCTGGCGTACGCCCCCTACGAAGACCCTGAGATCATCATCATGGCGTTTATGTATAACGGTGGAGAGGGTGCTGCTGTTGCTGGCCCCGTTGTGGGCCGGGTGATGGAAGCCTATTTTGAATTAAAGGAAATTGATCTTGCCGAAGGCGGCGGGGGATAAAAAGAATATCGTAAAATCCTTCTTTTGAAATGCGGGCAGAAAGAATTTTGCTTTGCTTTTGAAAGAATTCGCTTATTGCTTCATGCTATAATTTGCCCAGCTTATAGGTCTGCCGTTGCATCGAAAAGAACCCTTTTTCACGAACATTAGAATAGGATTCTGTTTTATTCTACGAGGAATTTATGACACAGGTAGGGCACATACTGACTGGGATAGCTATAGGTACTGTTTTCATTCCTGAGAAAAAAGAGCCTCGATGGCGTTTTATCTTTTTTTTCATTTTTAGTTTACTAGCACTCATTCCAGATTTTAGGATAAAGTACTGGGGGCATCACAGATATTTTATCAGTCATAGCATATTTATAAATATGATCGGCATACTTGTTGTGACTTTATTTCTTTTTAGTCAGAAAGAATTATTCACCAAACTCGGTGGCTGGAAAGTTCTTCTTGGAGGTAGTTTGGCTTGGGTAAGCCACTTGCTTTTAGATACATTTTATAATCATGGGAAAGGTCTTGCGATGTTTTGGCCCTTTTCTGACGCGCGTCTGGCATTACCCATTTCTTGGTTCTCGGTTGTCAAGAACTTGCCGCGGCCAATAACTTGGGAGCTAATTCGAATTTTGTTGATAGAATTAGCTTTTTACGGAACCCTGCTCTTAGTAGTTATTATACTTAAGCGAACCAAGATTATGCAACGAATTGCTCTCCGTATTTTTTGAGCTGCTATTTCCATTATTATGAACTCAAAGAATTCCCTTATCCAAATAAAAGGTTTGCGCGATGGCTTGCTTATTTCTCTCGGCGAAGGGGAATGGCACGAACTGGAAGCCTTGCTTTTTGAGCAGATAGATGAGCGCTCATCTTTTTTTAGCGGTGCTCGCCTTGCTTTGGATGTAGGCAAACAGGTCTTGCGCGTAGTCAATTTGACAAAATTGAGAGACGAACTTTCTGAGCGTTCTATCTCGTTATGGGCTGTAGTAAGCGATGAGCCAAAAACGGTTCAGACAGCGCAATTGTTGGGGTTGGCAACACGCATCTCGAAGCAACGCCCACAAGAAGTTGCGCGTCCAAAAGCGGCAAAAGATGTAGAAAAAGAAGAGGTTGTTCTTTGGGTGGAGCGCACGCTTCGCTCTGGAACAAGAATTGAGCATAATGGGCATGTTGTGGTGATGGGGGATGTCAACCCAGGCGCAGAGATTGTGGCGGCAGGTAATATTCTTGTCTGGGGGCGTTTGCGCGGCTCTGTTCATGTCGGGGCAGATATTGAGGGTCAGCCAGCAGATGAAAACACGGATGCTTTCGTATGTGCTTTAACGATGACCCCGACCAGGTTGCAGATCGCTTCTGAGATCGAGAATCGCGTTGGGGGGAAGACATCTCAAAAAGCGGTTAAAATTTCTTTAAAAAATGGTGAGTTTCAAACAGAAGTGTGGAATGCGAAATAATTTTTAATAGGTGAATTTATGAGTGCAAAAATCGTTACGATCACATCAGGAAAAGGCGGGGTTGGTAAAACGACCGCGATCGCAAGTCTTGGTATTGCTTTGGCTTCGCGCGGGCAAAAAGTAGTCTGTGTGGATGGTGATATTGGCTTGCGAAATCTCGATGTGATCATGGGATTGGAAAACCGCATTGTTTACGATATTGTGGATATTGTTGAGGGGCGTTGCCGATTGCGACAGGCAATGATCCGTGATAAACGTTTGCCTGGTTTATTTTTGATCCCTGCCGCACAAACGCGCGATAAAATGGCTGTTTCTCCGAGCGATATGATGCGTTTGGGCGATGATCTGCGCGAAGAAGTGGACTGGGTATTGATCGATTCGCCCGCTGGGATTGAGCGTGGCTTCAAAAATGCGATTGCGCCCGCCGACCGTGTGCTGGTGCTGACGAATCCCGAGATTTCTGCGGTGCGAGATGCAGACCGCGTGATCGGGATTTTGGAGGCAGAAGAAAAAGGCAGCCCCTCGCTGATCTTGAATAGAGTCAACCATGAGATGGTTAAAAAGCAGGAAATGCTTTCGCCTGAAGATGTGCTTGATCTTTTGGCAATCGATTTGATCGGGATCGTACCGGAAGATAAATCTGTTTTGATAGCGGCTAATCAGGGCGCACCAATTGCTCTTGATAAAGAGAGCCGTGCAGGGCAGGCATTTAGGAATATCGCAGCGCGCATGATGGGTGACGACGTTCCTTATATGGATCTGGAAGAACAAGGCGGTCTGTGGAAGCGAATTTCAAAACTGACGGGGAGGAATTGAGATGAGTTTCTTTGATAGAATTAGCGGCAAGAAAAAAAGTGCGCAAAATGCAAAAGAGCGTTTGCAACTTGTATTAACACACGACAGAACCGATATGACACCTGCAGTTTTGGAAGCGCTGAAAGACGAACTGATCGAAGTGATTTCGCGGCATATTGAAATTGACCCAGATGCGGTTAATATAGATGTGGCTCGGGCAGGGCGTGAGCAACGTTTGATCGCTGATATTCCTTTGAAGGCAAAAACTCGTCAGCGAGGGAGATAATTTCTAAAGAACAGACAGCTTAGAACTGAAGTAGGCAGTGACGAGTGAAGCATGATGAATATCATTCACTCGTCACTTTTTATGTAAAAAATTATTTCGAACTACTTTGCAAGCTCTTCATCTCTGTGGTAAAAAGGCATTATGCTAAAAAATCTTTCTTGGCGACATTTCGATTTTTGGTTACTCGGCGCGGTTGTCCTGGCAATCGCTTTTGGTGTTGCCATGATCGATTCTGCTGTAGCTGGAAATGCAGAGTTGGTAGATTATCCCAACCGTCAGGCAATTTTTGCCGCCTTTGGATTGGTCGTTATTGTGTTGGTTGCAGCAATTGATTACAACTATTGGTTGGCATTATATAGGCCCATATACATAGTGATGATGACTTTGCTCATCCTCCTTTTTATGAGCGCGCGTGCGGTTTTTGGTGCGGCGCGTTGGTTTAGATTGGGTGCGATCTTTATTCAGCCGACAGAGTTGGCGAAGCTGGTCGTGATCCTGATTCTTGCACGCTATTTTGAGCAGACAAAAAATGAGCCGCGCGACCTGCGTTGGATCATTAGCTCTTTGCTCTGGGCTATGGGATTAACAGTCTGGATTTTGTTGCAGCCAAATTTAAGTAACGTGATCGTGATCGTGGTGATTTGGGGTGTAATGATCTGGATGAATGGTTTGCAACTTAAGCATCTTGTCTCCTTCGCCGTTGGCGGGATTGGTCTGGTTATTGCCGGGTTTCCTTTCTTGCAGGAATATCAGCAGCAGCGCGTGCTGACTTTCATTTTCCCGGACCCGAATGCCACCTATGGTGAGACTTACAATATTCAGCAAGCGCTGATCGCAATCGGCTCTGGTGGTTGGCTCGGCAAAGGCTATGGGCAGGGAACACAAGTCCAGTTGCGCTTCCTTAAGGTGCGCCATACAGATTTTATCTTTTCGGCAATTTCAGAAGAGTTTGGCTTTATTGGCGCATTAATCGTGATCGCAACGCTGGCTTTTATCCTTTGGCGCTGTATTCTTGCAGCACGTCTTGCACGGGATACGGCGGGATCGACGATCGCTTTCGGCGTAGCTGCCCTGATATTTTTTCAGGGTGCGGTAAATATTAGTGTGAATTTGAATCTCATCCCTGTTTCTGGCTTGCCACTCCCCTTTATCAGCTATGGCGGAAGTGGCTTGGTCTCGCTAATGCTGGGCATAGGTTTGGTTGAAAGCGTTATCATGCGCCAAAAATCGGCAGAATTTTAGGATTAATAGAATAATATTTTTTGGAGAATTATGACAGACACAAAACAGCCAGCACGGGTGCGGTTTGCACCATCCCCAACGGGACGAACGCATCTAGGGAGCGGACGCACCGCTTTATATAATTATCTTCTTGCCAGACAAACGGGTGGGCAATTCATTTTGCGCATCGAAGATACCGACCAAAAGCGTTATGTAGAAAGCGCAGAAGAAGAGTTGATGGAAGGCCTCCGCTGGTTGGGGATGGAATGGGATGAAGGCCCCGATGTAGGCGGGAATTATGGCCCTTATCGCCAAACTGAGCGGCGCGAAATCTACGCAAAATACGCTCGTCAGCTTGTTGAAAATGGGCACGCCTATTATTGTTTCTGTTCGCACGACGAAGAAAAAGAAATTGATACTGAAAAACACGCTCGTCAACAACACCGAGATATTTGTCCTGACAGAGATGTCGATTTAGCGGAAGCAGACCAAAAGATCAAGAGCGGCGCCGAGCATGTGATCCGTTTTAGAATGTCACATGAAGGTAATATCACTGTCACGGATGCAGTGCGTGGTGATATCACCGTTGAAAACAGCACCTTAGACGATACTATCTTGGTCAAATCAGACGGGCTTCCCGTTTATCATTTGGCTGTCGTGATCGATGACCATCTGATGAAAATTACGCATGCTATCCGTACTTCTGAATGGTTGCCGACTTTTCCCTTGCACGGGCATCTATACGCTGCCTTTGATTGGGAACAGCCGACCTGGATTCACCCCTCTATTTTCCTAAAGCCAGACGGCAAAGGAAAAATGAGCAAGCGCGATAGCGAAGCCTTGCTGGCTGCAGGCAAGCCGATTTTCCTGAGCGATTTTGGTAAATTTGGCTACTTGCCAGAGGCGGTAGTCAATTGGGCAGCCTTGATCGGCTGGAGCTATGACGATAAAACTGAAGAGTTTTCGATGGCTGAATTGATCGAAAAGTTTAGCGTTGAAAAACTTAACCCTGCGCCTGCTGCATTGAATTTCACGAAACTTGACCATTTTAACGGTGTTTATATCCGCTCTTTAGATGTGGTTGATCTAGCCGCACGAATGAAACCTTTCTTTGAAAAAGCAGGCTATGATGTTAGCGATAACGAAAAGCTGATTCAAGTAGCCGCTGCTTTGCAAGTCCGCTTAGGTAATTTGACAGAAGTGCCGGAGAAAGGCGGCTTTTTCTTTGTAGAAGATGTACACCCTGAAGCCGAAGCTTTGATCGGCAAAAAAATGGATGCCGTTTCTGCGCTGGCTCTAGCGAAACGTATTGAAAAATTAGTAAGGGAGTTGCCCGACTTTAGCATGGATAGCGCAAATCAACCTTTTAGAGATTTGGCAGCCGAAATGGAAACAAAGGTCGGAAATGTCTTTGGTTTTTTGCGTGACTCTATCGCTGCGCAAAAGGTCAGTCCACCTATTTTCGAGACGATGGAGATCGTCGGGCGAGAAAAGGTGATGGAAAGAATTAAGCACGGAATAGAATTGCTGGAAACTTTGCAATAAAGAAATATCGATTTATTAATCAAATTTTCACTGTGAGGAAAAATGTCCCTAAAAAAAGAAGTTATTGTTTCCGAAAAAGCCCCTGAGGCCATCGGTCCTTATTCTGCAGGCATGAAGCTCGGCAACATGGTCTACACAGCGGGGCAAATCCCCGTTGACCGTGCTACGGGCAAAGTCGTCGAAGGTGGCGTTGCTGCTGAAGCACGTCAATCGCTGACCAATCTCAAATATGTTCTCGAAGCTGCTGGTTCTGGGCTGGAATATGTTGTAAAAACAACCTGTTTCCTGGCCGATATGGGCGAGTTTGCGGAATTCAACGCTGTTTATGCTGAGTTCTTCACCGACAATCCCCCCGCGCGCTCCACCGTTGCAGCAAAAACGCTGCCTCTCAATGTTCGCGTTGAAGTTGAAGCGATTGCATATATCCCCGAATAAATGGCTGAGTTAATTCTCCTCGTTGACGACGAAGCCTCTATCATCCAGCTTGCGCAGCTTTATCTTGAGCGCGAGGGGTTTCGAGTCATCTCAGCGGGGGACGGGCAGGCTGCTCTTGACTCTGTCGCAAGCCAAAATCCAGCCTTGATCGTGCTTGATGTGATGCTTCCCAAAGCGGATGGTTTCGAGGTTTGCCGTCGTTTACGTGCAGAAAATAATCCGGTTGCTATCCTGATGTTAACGGCGCGGGATGATGACATCGACAAAATCGTGGGTCTGGAGTTGGGCGCGGATGATTATCTGACCAAGCCTTTTAATCCCCGTGAGTTGGTCGCCCGTGTCAAGGCGATATTGCGCCGCGACGCTCGTGTCTCGCAGCCTGATTCCGTTGTTTTGCATCTCGGTGACCTGAGTATTGACCCTGCCAGCCGAGAAGCAAACATCGGCGGGAATCCCATCAGCCTCCGCACCAAAGAGTTTGACCTGCTTTTTACACTCGCCGAAAACCGCGGGCGTGTTCTCAGCCGTGAAAAACTTCTTGAGCTGGCGTGGGGGTTTGATTTCTACGGACAAACCCGCACAGTGGATGTGCATGTAGCGCACCTTCGTAAAAAGATGGGCGAGAGCAATGTGAAGATAGAGACAGTGACAGGGATTGGTTATAAGTTGATTGTTTTATAATTGAACAATTTGAAAAAAGAAGGCCTGTTTTTATAAATAAGCCTTCTTTTTTGTACTTTATCTTATATAAGAGCTAATTTTGGGCTTAGTCTTCCTCGCGGCTTAGCTTTCGTAATTTCATTTTTATTTCGCGCCACTGGATTTTTGAAATGCCCAGTTTTTGGCGAATGCGATCAGGCTCCACGCCATTATTGTGATCAGTGAGAGAGCAGGTCCATCGGCACATCACAAAGGAGAGATGTTTTTCCAGACCTGCTTCGTCGCTGATATCTTCGAGCAGATATTCCAGCCGACGAGGCGACCAGGGGAAGAGTTGATCCACAGGTTCATATTGCGCGAGATACTCTCGATAGACCGTGAGCCATTCATCCGTAAGGTCGATTTTGCGCTCTTTGTAGCGATTTGCAGGGCTGGCGTAGCGAATGAAAACATAAGGTCCCTCAGGATCATCCAACTCGATATGGTTTAGGTGAATGCCAAGACATTCGCTTTTCTTAATGCCGGTTGAGAGCAAAAGAGAAAGCAGAGCAATAGGGCGTGCGTCTGGCTTTTTATCTGTGCGGTGCTTATTGGCAACATCCAAAACGAGCAATCTTTCTTTTTCTGTTAAAACGGTGGGTAAGGGAGCCAAAACAGAGCGATTGGCAACTTTTTCAGCGGGATCGACTAATAAGACCCCAAATTGATGTAACCAGCGGAAGAAAGATTTTGTGGAGGTAATTCGGCGTGCCAATGTTTTTGGGCTGCAAGGGACACCGCGCTCTTTTTCCATCCAATCGAAATAGCGATTTAAGTCTTCGGTCGTAATCGCTCCCAAAGAACGATCTGGGGGGAGAAATTGCGTCAGAATGCGAACATCAGAGAGAAAAGCCTTAACGGTATTCGGTGAACGTCCCTGATCGTTGAGGTACATTTCCCAAGCCTGAATTGCGGGCGCAAGGGGCATTTGTGCGGTTAGGTGGGAAAAACTTTCAGTCATTATAATCTCCTAAGAATAAGGTGATTTCGGATAGTCTATGCGTATAGTTTAAGTGAAAGGAGATGGAATGTCAAATGAAAAAGCCTTCACGAAGGAAGGATTTTTGTTAGAAGAGTCGTCTTGAGCTCTTCGAAAAAACTCAGGATAAGCCTCTTCGAAGGGTGTGTAACCGAGCCCAATTGCTTTTATCTTGTGCAGTGCACTCGCTGGTCTGTCCAGCCGTCAAGCGCGGGATGATTGTATGTCCTCAAAGCTTTCGGACAGTTTCTAATGGAGACTTTTAGCCTCGT
>JABGQT010000085.1 GCA_018648685.1 Anaerolineae bacterium | reverse complement strand
TATTCCTGTTAATGACACGACGATATAGATCGTTCAAATCTGATGTAGCGAAGCGCCCACCATCCAATTGAACCATTGGGCGCAAATCTGGTGGGATGACGGGCAAATAGGTCATGATCATCCACTCGGGCTTGTTCCCTGAACGGCGAAAACCTTCAACAACTTTAAGACGGCTTGTCGCTTTCTTTCGCTTTTGTTTACTCTTTGTGGTGCGAACTTCGTGCCAGAGTTCTTCTGAGAGAGCATCGAGATCGACGCGCTCGAGAATATCAAGGAAGGCTTCGGCACCCATATCGGCACGGAAGATTTTGCCCCAACGCGTGCGAAATTCTCTGTACCGGACTTCACTCAGAAAATCAAAAATTTGTAAATTCGCTAGCTCTTTGCGAGTTTGTTTATTTTTTTCTTTGATCTCAGCAGCTTTATCTTCATTTTGATTGTATAGAAGAGATTGTTCTTCTTTACTCGTTGCTTTTAAAGTCTCAATTTCTTGGTCGATCAAGCCAAATTGCTCATCTTTTTGAGTACGCAGATCGTCTTCGACCTTGTGGAGATGCTCGCGAACAATTTCTTGTACCTTGCTAATGTGCTGAGAAGCAATGATCGTGCCCGCTTCTACAACGAGATCGCCTATTGTGCTAAAGACAACATCTTTGGCTGCTGCTACGCCCATTTGCTCTTGCAGGCTTTCATCCAAACGGCGGCCTTCTTTCATAACCGGCTCGATCAGCGTTGCTGTTTGCTCGTCGAAATCTTCTTCCATTGCGGTACGACTTGCTTCAAGTGCTCCCAGAGCAGTATCTCTACGTTCTTCAATATCTGCTATTTTGGCGTTCGCTATTGAATCTTGCTGGATGTCAAAATTCTTAATTTCTTCATCAAGTTTAGCCAATTCTCTTTCACGCGCGTCTTCATCAACATAAGTAACAATATATTGCGCAAAGTAGAGAACGCGGTCCAGGTTTTTACGAGAAATATTTAACAATAAGCCCAGATATGAAGGAATGCGGCGTGTATACCAAATATGTGCAACAGGGGAAGCGAGTTCAATATGCCCCATTCGCTCACGGCGCACGGCTGAACGTGTAATTTCAACACCACATTTATCACAGGTAATTCCCTTATAACGTGGGTTTTTATATTTTCCACAATAACATTGCCAATCTCGCTGTGGACCAAAGATCGCCTCGCAAAAGAGACCATCTTTTTCGGGGCGTAATCGACGATAGTTAATTGTCTCTGGTTTTAAAACTTCACCATAAGACCAACTGCGAATTGTTTCGGGTGATGCAAGACTGATGCGAAGTGCTTTAAGCCCCTTAGTTTCCACTAGTACTCTCCTCGTCTATAAGTCCTGTTGGGGCAGAACTTTTCAGATAAGTTTATTGCGTCGAATATTACGCAAGAGACACACAAAAGCAAGCGCATAGAGAGTTCGTCTCATGCGCTCGCCAAATGTCAGATTATGTTTTCATCCAAGTCGTGAATTATACCGACTAATTCTGCAATCCGTCAAGGAAATTTTATTCAAATTTCAGGATTTCCAGAATATCCCCCACCGCTATAGAAAAGATTTCGTTCATAATTGCCGCATCTGCCTGATAAGGGCCACCAAAGGAGCCATCGCCATAAATCTCTCGAGTTTCTTTTGCGTTCATAATCCCGCTAGGAACATAGGGCGGAGCTTTAGGACTATCAGGCATTTCTGCAACACGTGTAAAGGCAAAAGACTCCAACCAATTAGCATGGCCAGGTTTCAACTCATTTTTGAGCGCAATTGCTTCCACTCCATGCGATTCCCACCAAGAATACCAGTTTAACTTCAAATTAGTCAACTCATTTACCAATTCATCTAATCTTGCGCGCACGCCAACATTGCCGCCATGTCCGTTCAAGATCAAAATGCGACGAAACCCTTGAGCATATAAAGAACGGACCATATCTTCTACGGCATCCATCAATGTACTCAACCGAAAACTTATTGTGCCCGGATAATCAAGAAAGTAAGGAGAGCTGCCAAAATTTAAAGGAGGGGTAATCAGTACACCGCTTTGCTGAGATACCGCATCTGCCATTGCAAGCGGAATTTTAATGTCTGTTAACAAACTTAAATAAGCGTGCTGTTCAGTTGCCCCCAATACGATCATGACCCGATCATCTTGCTCAAGGTAGGACTGAACATCCATCCAATTCAAATCTTCAAAACGCATTTACTTCTCCTAAGAAGTTCTTTGTTCTCTTTTTTTGTGCCGCAAGAGTGTACCAGAAAAGCAATGCATGTAAAAAAAAGACTTTGCTGGCACGTCTATAAAAGATTTCTTAAGAAATTTTTATAACATAAATGAATATTAATTGTACATTGCGTTGCGATCCTCTAATTGGGCTACAATATACTTGATATTTCAAAGGTGATAGCGAAAAAACATGAATCTAAAAGAAAAAGCAGCTAAAAAAGCACTGTCTTTCGTAAAAAACGGCATGACCCTTGGATTAGGCACAGGCTCCACGACTGCCTATTTCGTAGACATGCTCGGCGAAAAGCTCAAATCGGGTGAGCTGAGCAATATTCGCGGCGTGCCCACATCAAAAGCGACGGATGAGCAGGCGCGTAAATGGGGTATCCCCATCGTGACTTTGGGCGAGTATCCCAAACTTGATCTCGCCGTGGATGGCGCAGACGAAGTTGACCCTGCCCTTAATCTGATCAAAGGTTTGGGGCGGGCATTGCTTCGGGAGAAGATCGTCGAGGTACACGCCCAGAAGTTTGTCGTCATCGTAGATGATTCTAAAATGGTAGCAAGATTGGGCATGCGCGATGCGCTCCCCGTCGAAATCCTGCCTTTTGAAGCTGAGGCGCACATCCACTGGCTAAATAGCTTGGGCTGTCGTGCCGAGCAATGGCTCGAAGATGATGGCTCCCCCGCCGTGACCGATAACGGAAATTATCTCGCCAAATGCTGGTTCGATGAGGGCATCGCCGATGCTTATGCGCTGGCACAGGAGCTTTCCACTCGCCCGGGCATTGTGGAGCATGGTCTCTTTTTGGATATGGCGACTGAGATCATCATTGCAAAAGAAGATGGTATTGAAATTTTGACAAGTGAAGAGTGAGAAGTGATTTCAAAACCCACGTTTCACTCATCACTTGTCACTTCTAGGAGAAAAAATGACCGTAAAACTATCCCCTTCTATCCTATCTGCCGATTTTTCTAAATTAGGCTCAGATGTACGTGCTGCTGTTGATGCCGGCGCTGAATATATTCACGTTGATGTGATGGACGGGCAATTTGTCCCTAATATCACCATTGGTCCCCTCATTGTTAAGGTGTTGCGCCCGATTGCCGACGAAACAGGCGCTGTGCTGGATGTGCACTTGATGATCGAAAAGCCAGAGTTGATGATCCCGGCTTTTGCGAAGGCTGGTGCAGATATTATCACCGTGCATGTAGAAACTTGCCCGCATTTGCATCGTACCGTACAGCAAATCCACGAATTGGGCGTAAAAGCTGGTGTGACGCTAAATCCCGCCACATCGCTCTCTAGTATTGAAGAGATCCTTCCTTATATAGATATGGTGCTCATCATGTCGGTTAATCCCGGTTTTGGCGGGCAGTCTTATATCCCGACCAGTACGTCGAAGATATCTCGTTTGCGAAAAATGCTCGATGATCTTGGCAGGCAAGATGTGGATATAGAAGTCGACGGCGGTGTCAAAACACATAACGCTGCCGAGATCGCTGCTGCTGGCGCGAATATCCTTGTGGCAGGTTCTGCAATCTTTAATGATAAGAAAAGTATTGCCGAGAATATCGCTGATTTTAGGGAGACTCTGAACTAAAGTTTTTTGAACACGAAGCTGTAAGGCTTTCACGGAGAAGAACAAAAACACTTTCTCTTTGTACAAAAAACTAAAACATGCACTGAACCACGTTGAAGTGCGCGTGTAGCGCGTTTTTTCTATCCTTCTTAAAGATACAGTCTGTTTTTCTAGCTGGCCCAAGACCCTGTTGCAAAGAACCAAATAAAATACAGTATATATAAAATTATTGCCAAAATAAATAGATTACCAATAGCCACACCAATAATAGCCATTATTTTTCTTCTCTCTAAATTATCTAAAGCTATAGCTTCTTCTTCGGGCTTTACACGTAACAAAATTGCCTTCTCTCTTATTCTAAGGCGCTTAAGTTCAGGTTTTCCTATAAGACGGCCTATAACAGATGAAAGTATTGCTAATAAGACAGAGCCCACTACAAAATCCATGGAAATTTTGTATCTTAAAAGAATTGGAGAGATAACTAAAACCAGCGCTAAAATACCAAAAAGCATACTGGTAAGTGCTTTATTATCATCTTTTCCATGTCCAAGAGTGCTTTTAGGCTTTTCCATTCTTTCTCCTTATCTGATCTGGTGTCACCACACTAAATGTGATCTATTTTCTAATCGCTAATCGGTTGTAAAAAACACAGATTAGGTATTTTGCTGAGGGATAGAAATAACTACCATAGCTCCACTAGTATGTGTAAAATTATACTCGACTGAAACAAAAATAGACGGCGGCGTAAAGGCCCATAACGCTGCCGAGATCGCGGCTGCTGGAACGAATATCCTTGTGGCAGGTTCTGCGACCTTTAATGCATCGCTGGGAATATAAACGACTTTGAGAGAAGCCTTGTCTTAATTTCTAAAAAAACAATCTGAAATTCACTTTTAAAACAGAAAACAAAGATGAGAGAGAGATTAATAATGAATCCATAAAACTCATATTGCTTTAATATCACTACTCTGGTAAACTATTCGCGAATACTCTTACCAAACAGGTAATCGTTAACTATAACCATCAACGTATAGATATTGGAGTACTATGCTTCGCATCAACCGCCAAACAGATTATGCAGTCCGTGTGGTCTTAGCGCTCGCGCAAGAAAGCATGGGAACACGGATGTCTACCAAAGAAATTGGTACAGCCATGCTCATTCCTAAAAACTTTCTCCCCCGCATTGTTGCGAAATTAGCACAAACAGAAATTATCACTACTTTTGCCGGGCGCGATGGCGGCTTGCAGCTTGCACGTATCCCGCAGGAAATCACATTAAAGGACATAGTTGAAGCTTTCGAAGGTCCCCTAATGCTTTCTGAGTGCATCCCCGGAGATGACTTTTGCCCATTTGAAGATGCTTGCAACGTAAGGCCTCGTTGGACACGCCTGCAAGAAGTGATCCTTGACGAGCTTGCATCTACAAGCTTTCTGGATCTGGCAGAAGAAACAAAAGCAAAGCGCAGCATTCCTCCAACAAACATTCTTCCCCTAAGTGCGTAAACCATTATGTCCGAAAAAAAAACCTTTAAGTTTAGCTGGCTTCATCTGTTTTATGCCTTTATAGCACTGGTCGTTGTTTCTGTTGTTTCTTTTGCTGTTTTTCAACCAGTAAAGGTATTACCCCGAATTTCTCTTGCCCCTGGTTATGCTTTTCTCAATCAAAATAATGAATCTCGCACCAGCGAAGATTATCGTGGAAAACTGACTCTCTACAATTTCACTTATGCAAATTGTGATGGCGACTGCCCTGACACAACTGAAAAGATGCAAGAAATACGCGGTGAGATTGAAAAATCTGCACCGGCGGGAATAGATTACGCGCTAGTGACCGTTACATTGGATCCCGAACGGGATACGCCCGAGAAATTGGGCTTGTTTGCTGCTCCCTATCTTAGTACCGACAATAGTACTGTCTCGTGGGATTTCATAACAGGCGCTCCGCTGCGAGTACGGTATATGGTTGGGGGCGGGTTTAATCTCTTCTATGAACGGGACCCCTCCGAAGAAAGTGAGGGGCAAGCAAGCTCAGATCAAGAGAGCGATTACGAGATCAAGTTCTTCCCACTTTTTGTGTTGGTAGATGGCTGGGGCATCATTCGTGCTGAATATCCTACAGCCAATTTAACCGTTGAAGAAGTGCTAGACGATATTAATTATCTCACTGTAGAAATCAACAACAGTGAAGGGGCCGCGGGGTTGGCTTACGAAGCCGCTCATCTTTTTAGGTGTTATCCATGACGAATGCAACAGAAAAACCAAAAGCTTCCCTTCCAAAACGGATTCTCACTGTAGCCTTAGGCATTGCGGCTGTTATAGGCGTTCTTTTTATAGCATTGATCGCCTTTAAGCCTTATGCTTTTCATGGCGCGGTACTTCAATCGCCCAAGCCGGCACAAGACTTTACGCTTATTAATCATTATGGGCAAGAAACAAAGCTGAGCGACTATCAAGGCAAAGTTGTGTTGTTATATTTTGGATACGCCGCCTGCCCTGACGTTTGCCCTGCCACACTGGCTGAAGTAAAACAGGCAACTGATATTTTAAAAGAACAAGGGCGCGACGATGAAATGCAGTTTCTTATGATCACTGTTGACCCCGAGCGAGATACGGCTGAAAGAATAGCAGAATTTTTAGCGCATTTTGATCTCAGCTTTATCGGTTTGATTGGTTCAGAAGAAGAAGTTGCCCAAATAGCCACTCAGTATGGCATTTTCTATCAGAAACAGGAATCATCATCTGCGATGGGCTATCTTGTAGACCATACCGCTACAGTGATGCTCGTTGACCCTGATGGTTACTCTCGCTTGATCTTCCCTTATGGCGCGCAAGGCGAAGATATAGCAGAAGACATTATCTATATTTTGGATCATTAAAAATCATTTCGTAACTACTCAGCCTCTGTGGATGACTCTGCGAGGAGCACACTTTTGCGACGTGGTAGTCTCCTAATTGGTGAGATTGCTTACCCCTAGTGGAGTACAGGTTGGCGGTAGAACTGCCTCGCAAAAGCATACCTGAGTAGTTACATCATTTCTATAAAATCACTAAGTTGGAAATAATTCGCCAGCTTTATGAAAGCGGGGAGACGACTGTAAAAACGAGCCAGAAAAAAGAAGTCTGGCTCTAAAAAAGAAACATCTGAGGAGATGCAAAAAGATGGAGGTGCACTATCAATAACACCCGTAGTCCTGAGCCTCGTGCTCAAAATCGTTATCCTATTTTTGGAGGCAAGTAATGAGTGAAGATAAAAAACCAGAAGAAGAATTTGAGCCTAAGGGTGCAATGGCAATTGCGCTTATGCTCATCGTTACCGTAATCATCCTATGGAGTTGGGTCTATATGACCATGCTTGAAAGAGGTATGACATCATGAGCAGTGAAAAAATGCACATTGATCCCTACGAAAAGAAATTTATGGTCATCGGGATTGTCGTCTTAGTTGTTTTTGCAATTTCGATCACCGTCGCTGGCTTTATGCTTGGCATTCAGGTTCCTTCCCCCTCGCAATTGATCGACCCCAACACAGTTGCCGATTCTGGCCCTTATGCTGACCCCGGACTAAAGGAACTTTCCCCTGGTAATTACGAGCTATATATTTTGGCTACAGCCAGCCCCTGGCGCTTTTACCCCGAGGAAGTTAGCGTGCCCGTCGGCGCAACTGTTACATTCCACGTAACCAGTGCCGATGTACAGCATGGTTTCAAACTCCAAGACACCAACATCAACTTTATGGTCTTGCCTGGTCAACAATCAACATTGACATACACATTTGAAGAGACTGGCGAGTATCCCTATGTTTGTACTGAGTATTGCGGCGTAGGTCACCAGAATATGTATGGTGTCATCACCGTAGAATAGTGAGTAAAAATAGCGTATGAATAGCCAAGAAACCATTTCCAAAACAAAGACTAGCCCACAAGCAAGTGCCACTTCGATAAAAGATATACTGCGTTCCATTGTAGTACTCTTCAAGCTGAGAGTTGTTATCCTGCTGGTACTTTCCTCCCTTGGGGGCGCGTTAATTGCGTCAGATGGGAAGGTTTCGCTCTCTGCCTTAGGCTTGCTACTAGGAACAGGCATTCTCTCATCCGCCGGCGCTTCTGCGATAAACCAATATCTCGAACGCTCTTCGGATGCACTAATGCGGCGCACGCTCAACCGCCCCCTCGCGGCGGGGATCGTATCTAACCCCAAAGCCATTTTAGGCATTGCCAGCGGCTTCATAGCTATCGCAATTGGCTTGGCTTTATTATTTGGCAACCCGGCTTTGGCTCTCTTCCTTGCCTTAGGCGCGGCAATTTATATTGGGATCTACACAGTTTGGTTGAAACCACGCACACTACTTAATATTGTCATCGGCGGTGCGGCAGGTAGTTGTGCTGTCTTAAGTGGTAGCGCTGCTGCTGGCAACTGGTCAGAACCAGGCGCAATAACCCTGGCCCTACTCGTTTTCATCTGGACTCCCACTCATTTTTGGAGTCTGGCAATGGCATTTCGCGATGATTACTCTCGCGCGGGTGTCCCCATGCTTCCCACTGTGGTCAGCGATCAAGCTACAGCTTGGTGGATCGCCCTTCACACGGGAGCAACCTCTGTTATCGCGCTTTTATTGGCTGTTCATCCTCAACTTGGATGGATCTATTTCATTCCAATTATGATAGCAACGGTATGGATGGCATCTCATTCCATCCGTCTAATTACTCATCCTGAGCAAAAACAGGCTCTTAAGGTTTTTAAGATTTCTAATCTCTACCTTGGTCTTGTTTTGGTATTCATCTACATCGGAACTTTGGTCTAAATACTACTAAAAGGAAAGAATTATGTTCAAAACCGAAAAGAAATTAGTTGGCTGGCACATTGCAGTTGCCTTAACCGCCTTAAGTATAGGCGGCTTCTTTGGCCCTTTACAGGCTTGGGAGCACGCCGGGTGGAACCTTTATCCTTCTATGCAGCCCTATATCGCGTCTTACTACCAAGGCCTAACTATCCATGGTATTGGAAACGCACTGGTCTTCACCACATTCTTCATCACCGGCTTCCTGAGCTACATCACAGCTACCAGCCTTGACCGTCCCTTAGCTACCCCAAAACTTAGCTGGGCTGGCTTCTTCACAATGGTCGTTGGCTTGGTCGTTGCGTTAATCCCGCTCTTCCTCAATCTCGCATCTATCCTCTACACCATGTACCCGCCTATGATGGCTCCCTGGTACTTCTATGTAGCTATGGTTTTGGTCGTTGTCGGTAGTTGGATGAGCGGCTGGAGCATGATGATCACTTTCGCTAAATGGCGAAAAGATAATCCTGGTAAAACCCCTCCCTTCCAAGCTTTTGCTTCTGTTATCACTATGGCCCTTTGGCAAATCTGTACTTTGGGTATTGCTGCTGAAATGCTTATACTGATCATTCCTTGGTCACTTGGTCTTGTTCCTGGCATTGATGTTCAGTTAGCACGTACTCTCTTCTGGTTTACTGGCCACCCCTTGGTTTACTTCTGGTTGCTTCCTGCTTATGTCTCATGGTACGGAATGATGCCCAAACAAGCCGATGGCAAACTCTTCAGCGATACAATGGCTCGTTTTGCTTTCTGGCTTTTCCTCTTACTTTCAACTCCAATTGGTTTCCACCACCAATATGTTGACCCTGGCGTTCCCGCCGGCTGGAAATACCTCCACGCAATTCTGACTTACGCCGTTTTCTTCCCCAGTCTGCTAACAGCGTTCAATGTAGCTGCTTCATTAGAAATTGGTGGACGCAAACGCGGTGGTAAAGGCCTCTTGGGCTGGGTCAAAAACCTCCCCTGGAACGATCCTTCTTACACTGCCCAGAACTTAGCAATGATCATCTTCATCCTCGGTGGTGCTGGTGGTGTTATCAACGCTTCCTATAACGTCAACCTTGTCATTCATAATACTGCTTGGGTTCCCGGTCACTTCCATCTGACAGTAGGTACAGCTGCCACATTCTCCTTCATGGGTATTATGTATTGGCTGGTTCCCCATCTTACAGGCAAAGCGATTATGCGAAAAACCGCTCTTTGGCAAGCATGGCTTTGGGCTGCTGGTATGCTCATCTTCTCCCGTGGTCTGCACTGGATCGGTCTCTTAGGCGCCCCCCGCCGCACAATGCTCGGTGTAGCAATTGAAAACTACGGCACCGGCGAATGGCAAGTTGCCAGCCTGATGACTGGCGTCGGCGGAACGATCTTGCTGACCTCTGGGTTGCTCTTCTTCTACGTCATCATTCATGGCGCTTTCTTCTCGAAAGAAGAGGTTGTAGTCGAAATCCCCGTTGCTGAACCACTTCACGACGAAGTTGTACCTGCGTGGTTGAACAACTGGAAACCCTGGCTCATCGCTGTCTTTGCTCTAATCATTGTTGCTTATGCACCAATGATCATCAATTTGGTCTTCGATGGAGCCGCTTATTCACCTGGCTTCCAAGTCTGGGGCTAAAACATATTGTCTCACCTTATCAGAGGGATGCGGTTTCGCGTCCCTCTGATAAATTCGACCAGAAACACTAACATTAATTGTAATACTTTCTGGACAGCTATTATTTGACTTGTTATAATTGACACAATCGGTTGTTATAAACCAACCCCTAATTACCCTTTTTTCTAATAAGGAGAAGAAAATGCGTAAATCTGTTTTATTCACTGTAGTTGTACTTATGTTGACAGCACTGGCTCTCACCGCTTGTGGCGGTGGTGGCTCTAGCACCGAAGGTCCTGATATTGCAAAAGG
>JABGQT010000113.1 GCA_018648685.1 Anaerolineae bacterium | reverse complement strand
AAAGAGTCCAATATATAGACATCGCCAAAGGGATCGGTATCCTGCTCGTCGTGCTTGGTCATAACGACATGAACTATTACCACCCTATCTTGCATCGCTTTATCTACGCCTTCCATATGGCGTTATTTTTCTTTTTATCGGGCATCTTCTTCAATCCAGATCGCCCCTTCAAAACCCTTCTAAAAAAACGTTTCGACGGTCTCATCAAGCCCCTTATTTTCACAATCCTGCTCATTTACGGTATCTCCGTTTTCTTCGGGAAAATGAGCTTCGCCACAGCTGGTGGCCGACTACTCAAATCTCTCTACATGACAGGCCCCTATCTTAACTGGGTACAACTCTGGTTTTTGCCCCTCCTCTTCCTCATCAATATCTACGCCTATTTCTTTTACAAATTCACAAACCCCATCAAAAAAGATTGGATTCGCTGGCTCATTTTAATCATCACTTTGTGGATCGGAACTTTGCCGCTAGCCCACACTTGGCCCCTCGAAATTGAGATTCTCGGCAAGTCCCTGATATTGCACGGCGCGCCCGCTAACGTGGATTTGGTCTTGCTTGCCGGATTTTTCTTTATCCTCGCCCGAGAGATCTACCGCAATGTTCCCGAAGATTTTTTCTCATCAAAAATCACCTTTTTCGCCTCAGCAACTATCCTCTTAGGCATGGTCTTCACCCTCGACATCCCCATAGACTTCAATACCCGCCTATACACATCACTTATTCTTAACACTATCGAAGCCATCGCGGGGATCATCTTCATTCTTTCACTTTCTAGGCAAATTGAGCTTCACTCAGAAAAACTGACGTGTTTATTTAAATATATTGGTAGTCTCACCATCAGTATTTTTATTTTTCACGTCCCCATTCAGGAAATGGTCAACAACAAACTCAATCCCTATATCGGACAGAACGACCTGACCGTTACGATTGCTTTCCTCGCAGGTGTTTTGATACCCATCTTCATCCATGAATTCTTTATCAATCCAAACCCAAAAGTTGGGGCATGGTTTGGGATGGGGAAAGCGAAGCTGCCAGAATAGAGAGCAATACAAAGGCAATTTTTTACAAAGCTCTCCAATTCTATTGGATTGACTGATCAAAATCAGTATACTTATGAAGCATATCTTCTGTGTACTGAATATTTGATCTAACAGGGAAATAAAATGGCAGATGCAGGTGCTCTTCCCCAAAAACCTTATTCCCCACCCCCCAGGAAAACTTCACCCCTAAAAAAGAAATCAATGCGCATAGCGGTTCCGGATATCTTCACTTTTCTTTTTCAGCGAGTAGCCTTCGGAATGCTTGTTTTATTATCCATCATCTTCCTCAGCTATCTGGGGCTGGACATGGCAAGCGGGACAGAATTTGGCCCAGCGATATTAGCCTCTCTCCCTAAAACCTGGGAATATATTGGGCATCTCCTTGAAGGCGATCTTGGTCTAACAACAGCCGGAAGCAATACGCTGAATCCCCGCCTCGTCACAGAAGTAATTATTGAGTATCTGCCACGCAGTTTGGGTTTATTGGGAGTTTCTCTCTTTTTTGCTTCCTTTATAGGAATCATACTAGGCATACTGGCTGCTCGCAGTCCCTCACGACGTTCCCTGGGCATTCTCATTACAACTCTGATAGGGATTTCTATTCCCAGCTTTTTCGCAGCTTTTTTGCTCCAATGGGCTGTGACTACGTATACGCGTCAGGTGGGGGTAGCATTATTGCCAGTCGGCGGTTTTGGGTGGGACAAACATCTGATATTGCCTGCGTTAGTTCTCGCGGCACGCCCTGTGGCCCAGATAACGCGGATTACTTTTGTTTCTGTGCAAAAAGCACTTCACCAGGATTATGTCCGTACTGCGCAAGGCAAAGGGCTACGCAGTTTTCACATTATGGCTATTCATATAATGCGCAATGTGGCTATCCCGATTTTGACCACGATCGGGGTTTCGCTGCGCTTTTCGTTAAGTAGCCTGCCCGTTGTCGAATACTATTTTGGCTGGACAGGTATTGGCTTTGCCTTATTAAAGGGAATCGCACAGCAAGATAATAACCTGACTATTGCGTTAACTCTTTGTATGGGCATAATTTTCATTGTGATCAACATATTGCTGGATTTAAGCTATCGAATAATAGACCCCAGACTACGAGAGAAAACTTCTTATATTACGAAAGGCAAAAAACAGAAAGCGATAGAGAATATCAGATCAACTCTAAAGGGATTCCTGGCTCTTTTAGCGGATAATTCCCTTGGGGACTGGATTAAGCGACTTAGCGCAAGCAAGCCCAATTTCGAGGAAGACCCGGAACATCCATCAGAGGCTGCTGAAGAAATCCAATCCAAGAGTGAAAAAAGAAGCGAAATAGCAATGAGGGAAAGATTCCCTTGGGATGACGTTCTGAAAAATTTCCCTTTAGTACTAGGTGGGGTTTTGGTGCTTGGCCTTATTTTTATTGTCTTCTTTGGGCCTAAATTAGCACTGAATAATCCCTATCAAACCCAAGGCTTCGTCAAAATTGACGGGGTGTTATCAGTTCCTCCTTTTGCTCCGAATGAAACATATCCATGGGGAACAGATGCACTTGGTCGGGGAATGTTGAGCCTGATCCTCTCTGGCGCCCAACAAACGCTCATGCTAGGTTTTTTAGCGGTTTCTGCGCGCGTCATAGTTGGCGTGATATTAGGGGCAATTGCGGGCTGGAACAGCGGAGGACGCTTGGATCGCTTTATCTTGGGGCTTGCCGAGATAATTTCAGCATTTCCCACGCTTCTGTTGGGGATGATACTCATTTTAGCTTTGGGAATTCGTCAAGGGATGCCTCCCTTTATCATTGCGCTGTGTTTCGTAGGGTGGGGGGAGATCATGCAATATGTGCGCAGCGAGGTTATGTCCATACGCCCTAAACCCTATATTGAAGGGGCTATGGCAGTAGGGGCGCGGACTCCCCGAATTATTATTCGGCACATTTTCCCTAATCTCTTTTCTGCACTAATTTCTATTATTTCTCTGGAAATGGGTGCTGTGCTGATGCTGCTTGGCGAATTAGGCTTCATCAGCATTTTTATTGGCGGTGGAGCGGTCATTGACCTTGTAAATGGTCGGTTGCTATATGCCGATGTTCCAGAATGGGGCTCGTTACTAAGTAGTATTCGATATCAAGCGCGTAGCTACCCCTGGACAGCAATATATCCGATGCTGGCTTTTTTCATATCTATCTTCGGCTTTAATTTATTCGGAGAGGGAATCCGCCGTTTGGTAGAAAAAGGCAGTCTGATTATCAATCGAATTTTCAATCGGTATACAGTAACTGCCGGGCTGATCGTAATCATGAGCTTTAATTGGCTCAGTTCTAACAGTGGGGCAATGCCTTTTTATAAAGAGCAGGCAGGTACCTTTGATGGCAACCGAGCATTGAATTATGTTTCGTTACTAACACATCCAGGCTTTGAAGGACGTGCGCTAGGCTCAGCCGGGATGATTTCTGCAGCCCAGTATATTGCCTTGGAATTTGAAGCCCTAGGTCTTCAGAGAGCTGGGCAAAAAAACACCTATTTTCAGGAGCGAGACAGAGCTTTTGAGCTGCTGAATTCAGAACCTGTATTTATCATCAACGATCATGGTTTTGAACCTGTGCATGGCGAGGATTTTGCTGCTTACCCCGGCAAAAATATGACTCATGGCGAGGCAAATGCCCCCATACGTTTTATTGGTCTGGGAAGACCATCAACGGCTCAGGTATCTGGCTGGCGTACAACCTATCCGACACTGGAGTATTCTGATTTTACGGGGGAGATTTTGATGGTCCTTTCAGATCGTGAAGCTGATTATCTAACTCGCTTCTCTAGCGATGGTTTGCTCGTGGTCGTAGATGATCCCGAAAAGCTAAAACAGCGTTATACGCTTTCCGGACGTTCAGGGACCTGGAAAGATCTGATCACTCGTGAGATTCATGGAGAAGAAACTCCATCACTTTGGATCTCTGAGGAGATGGCTGATCGTTTACTGGCAGGCTCAGGGCATACTGTGGCAGATCTACGTGAAATGAACAGAGAATTGCCAGTAGAATCTGTATATCAATTACCCTTGCAAAAAGACGTAAGCATGGAGGTCAATGGAACGCTAAAAGAAGATTGGCCTGTCCAAAACGTGCTCGGATATATGCCAGGGGTTTGGGGTTATGAACGCTGTATCGATTGCCTGGACACAGAGTTAATTGTCGTCATGGCACAATATGATAGTCCGCCCATCGGGCCAAATGGAGAAATCTATCCAGCTGCGATCAATAATGCCAGCGGCGTGGCCGTAATGTTGGAAGCCTTACGTGTTTTGCAGGAAAGCGATTATCAACCCTATCGTTCATTTCTTTTCGTTGCTTATAGCGGTGAAGGTCTGGATGGAGGAGAGCCCGTCTTTGATCCGGGCGCAAGCCATTTTTTGAAAGCGAAAACGGGCTTTGCTTCCTCTTTTGATCTGGATGCAATTGTACAGTTACGCGGCCTTGGCGGCGGATTTGGTGATCGTTTGGAAATATCAGCTGAGGGAAGTCTACGTCTGGCCGAGTTATTAGCCAATTCTGCCAAAGAGATGGGCGTAAAAGTTGTCCGGGCAGATGAAGCGATTGACATTAGTGTGATCTACGATAGCGGGAATCCATCTCTGGAAAGCGGGCAAGATGCCCCAATTGTGCGCTTATATTGGGAAGGTTGGGATGGGTACTCACGCTTACCCACAGATCGGATAGAAAATGTATCGGCACAGAACCTCGAAGAAGCCGGACGTGCTCTGGCAATGTCATTGATGATTATGGGGCGCGAGAGGGAGTATTAACTTATAAAAAAAGGAGAACACAAAAAAGTGCTCTCCTTTTTTTCTGTTTGTTAACTTTAGTCAGCATCCATCAGCGCTACTAAATTCTCATCAAAAGGTGGATAAACAACACCCTTTTCGGTAATAATGGCGGTGATATATTTTGTGGGGGTCACATCAAAGGCAGGATTGCCAACCTCGACACCATCCGGGGTGATTTGACATTCTCGAACGTGCGTGATTTCACTTGCTGGGCGTTCTTCAATTTCTATTTCGTCCCCGTGCTTGGTTGCCATATCGATTGTCGTCGTCGGGGCTGCCACGTAAAAGGGGACACCGTTCTCGTACGCTACAACGGCTAAATTATAGGTGCCGATCTTATTTGCTACATCGCCATTGGCGGCAACGCGATCTGTGCCGACGACGCAAAGATCAACGCCGAGAGTACGCATAAAATGCCCAGATGCCCCATCCACGATCACTTTGAAGGGGATCCCCTGTTCTTTCAGCTCATACGCCGACAAACGCCCACCCTGTAAACGGGGACGGGTTTCATCGAGTAAGGCAAAGACTTTTTTGCCATCTTCGTGCGCTGTGCGGATGACGCCCAAGGCTGTGCCATAATCAACCGTTGCCAAAGAGCCTGTATTGCAATGGTGGATGATGGTCGCTTTGTCGGGGATGAGGGGTAGGGCGTTCATGCCGATGGCTTTGTTAATCGCAACATCTTCTTTGGCGATGGCGTGGGATTCGGCGAGAGTCGCTTTTTGGAGGGCGGAGACAGAACCCAGGCTGGGGTCGGCGATGCGTTTATTCATCCGATCGAGTGCCCAGAAGAGATTAACGGCAGTTGGTCGGGATCGGGCTAATGCTTCTGAAGCGGTGGCAAGTTCCGAGATAAGAGCGTCTCGGGTTTCACATCCTGTGTTATGCGCTGTTAAAGCCATCCCATAAGCGGCAGCGGCTCCGATGGCGGGTGCGCCACGGATGACCATATCCTGTATGGCTTGGGCGACTTCTTCGTAGGTGAGGTAATCGTTGTAGATGGTCTCGTGGGGGAGTTTGCGCTGGTCAAGCATCCGCACGATGCCTTCGTCTAAAAATTCTATGCTGCGAAATGCGTTCATTTTAGTTTCCTTTTTGTCCATATCGGGTGCGAACGTAGTCCTGCATGGCTTTGACATCTTCGTCGGGGATGATATTGGGCGTGCCGATGCTGAGGGCGTGGATGTAAATTTGGGCAGATTTTTCGGCGACTTGGCAGATCGTGAGGGCGCTTTTCATATCTGCGCCAACGAGCACCGTGCCATGATTGGGGAGCAGCACGCCGTTTTCTTTACCCAAACCTTTGACAACATTTTGGGCAAGCACGTCTGTGCCCGGGAGGGCGTATTCGGAGCAGCTCATTTTATAACCGACGATCTGCGCAAAATCTTCGCTGATGGCGGGAAGTTCCATTTTATTTACGCCCAAAACGGTGGAGTAGAGCGGATGGGTATGTACAACGGCATTCACATCTTCTCTGGCGTTATAGATGGCAATGTGCATTCCTTTTTCGACGGAGGGGGTGCATTCTCCGTCCACGATATTTATTTCGCTGTCTAGGACGACGACATCGGTTGTTTTTAGGGTTTCGTAATCCATGCCGCTGGGGGTGATGTAGATCAGCCCTGTTTCGGGGTCACGGAGGCTGAAATTGCCCCATGTGCCGACGGTGAGTCCATCTTTGAGCATTTTTATGCCAGTTTGAACAATGGTTTCTTTTAATTCAGTTTTTATCATTTGATTTCTCTTTTATATATTTTAAACACAAAGGACACGAAGGCTCACGAAGTTTTTCTTTGTACTTCTTTGATACCTTCGTGTTTAGTTTTTCTTCTCTGGATACAACCCAAGCACCCCTTCTTCAGAGGCATCACAAATGCCGCGTTCTGTAATTAATCCGGTCACGAGGCGAGAAGGGGTGACATCGAAGGCGTAGTTTGCAGCTGGGCTATCTTCGGGGGTGAGGAGCACTTCTTTGATCTCGCCATCGTGGAAGCCTTGAATATATTTCACTTCTTCGCCACCGCGTTGCTCAATGGGGACTTCCTTTACGCCGTCGTGCATGATCCAATCGAAAGTGGATGAAGGGAGAGCGGTGTAAAAGGGAACGCCATTATCGTGCGCCGCGAGGGCTTTAAGATAAGTACCGATCTTATTGCCCACGTCGCCGGTATAGGTGGTGCGGTCTGTGCCGGTTAGAACCAAATCAACTAATCCGTGCTGCATGAGATGTCCGCCAACATTGTCGGCGATGACGGTATGGGGAACGCCGTGTTGCCCAAGTTCCCAGGCTGTCAGGCGTGCGCCTTGATTGCGGGGACGAGTCTCATCCACCCAAATGTGGATTTTGATGCCCTTATCGTGAGCGGCATACATGGGTGCGGTGGCAGAGCCATAATCCACGAAGGCGAGCCATCCGGCGTTGCAATGGGTGAGGATGTTAACCACATCGCCGTTTTTCGCTTTGCTAATCTTTTCGATGATGGATAGACCGTGTTGCCCAATTTGACGGCAGAAATCTGCGTCTTCATCCGCTATCGCTTGCGCTGTTTCAAGTGCCTTAGTGATTTTAGCGTCCATGCCGCCGTTTACTGCGGCAATCGCTTCGAGCTGCCGATCCACTGCCCATGCGAGATTAACGGCAGTGGGTCGGGTTGCTTTCAAAAGTTCACCATCG
Organism: Anaerolineae bacterium; assembly: GCA_018648685.1. Taxonomy (GTDB): domain Bacteria; phylum Chloroflexota; class Anaerolineae; order Anaerolineales; family Villigracilaceae; genus Desulfolinea. The sequence continues at coordinate 3,070 of JABGQT010000113.1, read as the reverse complement.
GCAGCAAGTTGGGGCATGAAGATCTCGTCTTTAGGCGCGTTGAGAGCGGCGATATACATCCCAAACCCCGCTGTTGCACCAATTAAACCTGCCCCACGAACGTGCATATCTTTAATGGCACGCGCCACATCATCTACGCTTTTCAAATTTTCGATAATGAATTTGTGGGGCAAGTGGCGTTGGTCAATGATCTGCACAATACTGGAGTCATCTTCTTTCAGCCAAATCGTGCGGTAGTGTTTTCCGTCTATATTCATTTATCTTCCTTTTCGTATCATAGCTTTCAGACAGATATTTTCTAAAATTCCCCTACCCTCTGTTGAGTATTTTCTCATAAATTTGCACCATTTGCCACTTATATCTCAGGTAAATAAAAGGCATCTCTTAAGAAGACGAGAGATGCCAGTTTCTTTTCTTATATTAATACAATACTACTACATCGCGTCTACATATGCGCCAAATAACGTCAACACTTCCTCAAAATTCTCGCGCCCAAAACCGATGCGGAAGTGCTGATGCCCATAGTCGAAAACATGTGAGGGGGCGATCATAATGCCTGCTTCTGCGACGAGCGTGTCCGCAAATTCAAGAGTATCGTCAACACCCAAAATACGCGGAAAACAGATTGAGCCGCCACGCGGACGATTCCAGCGAAAACGTTCGGGGCGGGCTGCCATGAACGCATCGAGCAGGGCGATATTGCGTGCCAAGCGTGCGTTCTGCATCTCAATAAGGGCATCCTTATTTTGCAGGGCGATGATGGACAATATCTCGCTCGGGGCGCTGGAGCAGATGGTGGTGTAGTCTTTCAGTTGCAACATCCGTTCGAGGGTGGGCAGATGCTGGGAGGCGATCCATCCAATTCGTAGACCGGGCAAGCCAAAGGTTTTCGACATGCCGAAGAGAGAAAATGCCTTTTCGTAAGCCTCGCAAGCCGAGGGCAAGGTCGCTCCGGCTTCTAATTCCAAATATCTATACATTTCATCTGAGAGCAGGTAAATCCCCTTTTCTCGCAGCATGGCTATCAGCTTGGCAAAATCGGATTTGGATGGGATGTAGCCGGTGGGATTATGCGGGAAGTTGACGACGACGAGTTTTGTTTCGGGGCGGATGAGTTCGGCGAGACGCGCCAGATCAAAATGCCACCCGGCATCTTCATCCGGTTCCCATGTGGAGACTTGGCAGCCGCCCGCGCGCGCGATCTCGTAGAGCGACTGGTATCCCGGAAAGGTGGAGATGACGTGGTCGCCGGGTTCGAGCAGGGCGTTCATGAATATAAAAATAGCCTCTTCGGGCGCGGCGACGAGCAGATTTGATGCATTTAACCCATCATAAAAATTGGCAGCTTCTTCGCGTAAAAGCGGATGCCCCATCGACTCGGTATAGCCGAGTTGGAGGTTATACCAAGTTCTGTGCATTTCGGGGGATGCCATTGCAAGCAACTCGGGTAATCTTAGCGATTCGCAATCTGAGCTGGAGAGCAAGTATTTGGCAGAGAATTCGTGTTTGGCAAAATAACGTTCGAGGGTGAAGGGGGGGATTTGCATGGGAAGACCTCAGGTTTTAGACTTTAGATTTTAGATTTTGATGGAATGCGGATTGGGCGGGTGAAAACTTGTGTTTGACGAAGTAACGTTCGAGGATACAGGGATGGATTTTAATGAGATTTTTGACCTTATTTTTTCTCTAAATAAATTTTTGCTAACTCTAATGCAAAAATTTTTAATTCTTGTATCGAATACTCGATCTCAAAATCTCTTGTTGATGATTTCTGATTCCACAACCGAATTCCAATCCATTTATTTCCCGTAGAAATATCATCTATGTTTTGGTGAGCTATTCCATTCCGAATTCTATTAATAAACCACAATTTTGATTTTTGGGCTAAGTCTTCTTTCTTGCCAACTCCTAAACGAACATATTGTCTGGTTATTAGATCATGGTCTTGTGGAATATCTTTTAGGAACCCTACCTTTTCAGGTATAAGATCAAGAAAATCATCATCAATGAAACCTTTAAATACTTCATTTTTTCTCTTCTCATTTTCTGAGATAGTAACGATTATGCCTAAGAGACAATTTAGCAAAAAAGTTACTTCTCTATCTTTTTCTTCGAAGAGAGGATAATTTTCTTCCAGTATCTCTTTTGTTCGCTCCACAAGGGTCTTCTTATCATTTGGTGGCGTCACTTTAGCTCCTTAGATTACCATGTTTCGTAATCAGGTCTTCCTTTTTCTTTGTCCAACTGCTTTCTAACCTTTTGCAAAAGGGGTAAGTCTTTTGTTCTGCGTTCCAAGAAAAAAGATGTCACAAAACTACCAAGCATAGCCAGAATAGCAAGAAAAATTCCATTGTCGCCAATAGAGGCCATTATCAAGGCAGCAACGTTTAAACTAAGTCCAAAATTTGAGAATGAACGGTGAAAACTTAGCACGTTTTTATATGTGCTTCTGAAAATTAATTCTTCGTGTGGACTAAGTAAAAGTCTTTTAACTTCTTCTTGAACTTTCTTTTCTTGTTCTTCTTTTTTTAACCGTCTAGCTTCACTAAATCGAGTTGCTAAAGCTTCTGTTTTGGGATACAGATACTTTTTCAAAATATCTAAAGCAATACCTACGACTATTACTTCGAACCAATTTATACTTGAAAACATATCTATTACCTCCTGATGTAAACGAAATAAGATAATGAAATTATACGCCAAAACAAAAAGCGGACTCTCTTCTCAGAAAGTCCGTACTTCAATAATTACTTGTTACTTCTTATTTCTTGCTCCGCAGAATGTCACTGTTCTTTAACATACAAATCAGTGTAAGTAATTTGAATAACAGTATCTCTCGAGCTGTTGTCATAGCCAATAAATAAATATCGAGGAGAAAAGGGAATACTTAGATATTCATACTGACTTGAAGCGCCGACGCGCTGGATAAGCAGTTTAGTTCCATCTAACTCTAAGGTGAAATGGAGAACGGAATTAGAGATTTCTGGTAATGTGTGAGATTTTTCCCATTGCTCTTTCTGTTCCGCCTCAGGTGAAAATGGAAAAATGGACATAAAAAATAAGACACTAT
>JABGQT010000166.1 GCA_018648685.1 Anaerolineae bacterium | reverse complement strand
ACATCCCCACCGAATGGGGTTGGACAGAAGCACAACAATCATTGCCCTATGCTGTCGCCTGCGTGGTCTTTTCAGTGATGACTTTCGTTGGTGCTCGTTTACTGCATCGTTTTGGTCCACGCGCGATTGTCAGTGCTGGCGGCGTGATGGCCGGTCTCGGCGTGATCATATCCAGCTTCTCCAGTTCCCCCCTAATCTTCACCCTTGCTTTTGGTGTTCTCTTAGGCTCCGGGATCGGTTTTGTTTATGGCTCAGCTGGCCCTGCTGCGCTCAAATGGTTCCCCACTTCCAAAACAGGATTAATTTCTGGGATCGTCGTTGCTGGTTTCGGGATGGGCAGTGCTTGGGTCGCACCTTTGGCACGTGCATTAATGGCATCGCTCGGTTTGCAAACAACCATGCTCTATCTGGGCATTGGTATGCTCGTTGTCGTTGTTGGCTTTGCTCAATTCATCAAATTCCCGCCCAAAGACTTTGTCCTTGAAGAAGAGGATACCGTCGAAACATCTGCCAAAAACTCCCTGATCGATTTCACCGTTCGCGAAACCACCCAAACCTGGCAATTTTACGTTATCTGGGTCGCTTTTGCCTTTGGTAGTGGCGCTGGCCTGATGGTGATCGGAAATCTTGCCTCCATCGTCAAAGATCAGATCGGACTCCCCGCTCTGACAGCTATCGCTGTGTCTGCCCTCGCTATCGGTAATGGTGGCGGACGTGTTTTATACGGGATGCTCTCCGATAAAATTGGTCGGACAAACGTACTTATTATCGCCTTCCTTGTGCAAGCCCTCCTTATCAGTGCATTATTCTTTATGGGCGCAAATAGTGTCTTGGCAAATCCCCCTGTTTTGCTCATCTTCGTCGCCCTGATCGGCGCGAATTATGGTGCTAACCTGGCAGTATTCCCCGCCTTAATGAAAGTTTTTTACGGACCCAAAAATTTGGCAACAAATTATGGGATCGCCTATACTGCTTGGGGTCTCGGTGGTTTCATGGTTTCTCAGCTTGCCAGCACGATCAAAGATGCCACTGGTTCTTTTGATAATGCTTATCTCCTCGCGGCGGCAATGTTAATCCTCGCCGCAGGTCTGACCATTTCTCTAAAATCTCCACAAGCAAAGAAAGCAGCAGCTGACAAACTAAGAGCTCAACCCATCGCAGCTGATTAATAAAAAAATATTAGCTGATAAGAAAACAGGCTGTTCTCTTGGAGAACAGCCTGTTTTTCCTTCACATAAACTTTGCAAATATCTATTTCAGTTTCTCTAATTCAGGAATCAAAGGTGGTAAATCATTCTGAATCGTATCCCACAGCAAACGATTATCTACCGAAAAATAGACATGCACAATTCGATTACGCATTGCCCGCATCAAATGCCACGGGATATGAGGATATTTATCTTCAACCTCACCTGAAATCTGACTGGCAGATTCCCCAATAATAATGAAATTCATCTCCACAGCACGGATCGTTTTCTCATCTTCGCAAAAAGCTTCAAAATTCATACCTTTTGTGAAATCTTGGATTTCAGCAATGGCTTCCAAAATATGGAGGACACGTTCTTTCCACTTAGGCGACATATAGCGCATCCTTCATTACATTTTCTTTAATTCTAGGTCGCAAGCTATCTGATGTCCCTAAATCCACAGAGCACCCAAGTACAGTTTCCAAATAATCTTGCAGCGCAAACAGACCAAAATAACCGATAGGGCGATTAAACTCAACCAGCAAATCCACATCACTAACAGCGGATGCCTCATCTCGTGCTACAGAGCCAAAAAGCTGCAAGGATGCTACCCCAAATTTTTCGGCTAATTCATCTTTTTGCTTTTGCAAAATTCGGATTACTTCTTCACGTTTCATAGCCACCATTATACACAAAAAACACAAAAGCTCCCGTTCTCTGTGAGGAAACGGGAGCTTGATTCTTAAACTTTTATCCACGAAAATCCGCGTTCTATTCTTTACAACCCCAACTCTTTCAACTTCTCTTCGGTGGGCCAGCCATTCTCGTCCCAACCACGCTCAGCATAGAACTCGGGGAGCATGTCGTCAAGGCGATTGACTTGCCCTTTTGCGGGACCGTCTGGCAATGGCTCATTCAACATTCTCGGCGGGAGCGTATCTTCGGTCGAGCCAGCTTTGAGCAGGAACATCCGCTCGAGGGTATAAACGCGGTCAGCGGCTTCAAGAACTTCAGCAGGGGTATAAGCGATACCCGTCGTGTATTCCATTAATTGTGAAAGACGGACAGGCCAGATCATTCTATCTGCGCTGAAAACATAGCGAACAGCCAGAAAAACACATAAGCCTGAAGCGTCGATCAGCGTAAAAGCGTTCTGGAAACGAGCGACCAACTCTGCTTTTCCGTCGGTGGAGTGCGGGTCTTCTTTCACGGGCACGCCGAAGACTTCTTCGTATGCCACGTCGCCTTCCATGTGGGATGCACCTTTGTTGGATGTCGCGTAGAGCAAGCCCATCCCCTGCGAGCCACGCGGGTCGTAGCCGGGAAATTCCTGTTTACGGGTGGTCACCGCAAGTTCGGGGTGCCCATATTTGTCCGCGAAACGGTAGCTACCCTCCGCAAGTTCGTCCCCGAATCCTTCTCGGTACGCCATCTTCTGCACCATGTCGATCATCGCATCGGGGTCACCAAAACGCAAGGGCTGTCCAATTTTTTCTTCCGAGAGATAGCCTTTTTCAACCATTTCCATTGCAACGGCAATCGTCATGCCAGTCGAGATCGTATCCAAGCCCAACTCGTTGCACCAATAATTGGCTTTGGTCACGGCGGCGAGATTGTCCACGCCACAGCCGCTACCAAAGGATGAAATCGTTTCGTATTCGGGACCTTCACCCTTGCCCGCATAGGGACCATCTGGGACTTCGGTCAAGCGACCGCAAGCAATCGGGCAGCGGTAGCAGGGCTTCGGTTTGATCAAATATTTTTCGGTCAGCGTCGGTCCATCAATCGTATCAACGCCTTCAAATGTGCCTTCCTGCCAGTTGCGGGTCGGCAAAATACCGAGCGAATTCGTCACCTGAGGCACATAGGCAGTGCCATATTCACGCAGCGATGAGCCAGCCAACATATCTGCGCCAACCTCTTTGGCGATTTTGATGCTCAACTCACGCATTTTTTTCTCTTCAGCAAATACGGGATTTTTTCGTCCGTAAGCGACCACGCCTTTCAGATTTTTACTGCCCATCACCGCCCCCACACCGGATCGAGCCGCAGCGCGGTCTTTATCGTTCATGATGGCTGCCATCAGCACGAGATTTTCACCTGCGGGGCCAATGCACGCGACTTTCGCCTTTGCACTGGTTTCCGCCAAAAGAGCATCTGTTGTGGAAGGAACATCTTGCCCCCAAAGGTGCTCCGCCGAACGGATTTCCACCTCGTCTTCATTTACCCATAAATAAACAGGTTTTTCCGCCTTCCCCTCAAAGATGAAGAGATCAAATCCCGTGCGCTTCATCCAAGTTGGGAAATCACCGCCGGAATTAGAGTGAGCCAATGCACCCGTCAACGGGGATTTGGTGACGACCATATAACGATTCCCCGTCGGCGCAGATGTTGCCGTGAGCGGACCGGTTGCAAAGATGAGCTTATTTTCAGGGTCAAGCGGCTCGACCATTGGGTCAACTTCATCCGTCAAATAGCGGATCGCCCACCCACGCCCGCCAAGATAATCTCTGGCAATTTTGGGGTCAACATCTTCCATGGAAATCTTTGAATTGGTGAGGTCTACGCGTAGAATTCTGCCATGCCATCCGTTCATTATTTTCTCCTATTTTCTTTTTACCACGAAGGAACACAAAGTTTTTCTCTGTGGTGAATACTCTTATCCTCCAGCTATCGCTGAAAAAGCTGCCACTTCATCTCCCTCTACCAGAACGGTAGAGAGCGGCACTGTCAGCCCATTTACAACAATCACACTGGAATCATCTTGCGGGACGTTAAACTGCATCATCACATCCGAAATTTTGGTGCCTTTGGGCACGTCGATCTCGATCTTGTTTCCCTGCGTGCCGGGGGGCAACAGTTCACGGTAGGTGGCGATAAGTTTAACGCTGATTTTCATGGGGTGATTTTAGCATGAAGTATCAGGAATAGCTTGAAAAAGAGATGAGAGGGAGCGTTTACAGTTCCTGACCGGAGCGACCGGCAGGGAGCGCAGACGAAGGATGATTTTGCAAAAGCCGCTCTTCGTCTGCAATCTCAAAAGCAATCGATTTCCGCTCAGAGACTGGATTCTATTTTCCAATAGGCTGAAACACACCCGGAACACTCAAAACTCTTTCGCTTCTCCCCTCACCCTGATCTTCGCTTCCGCTCAGGTCTGTCCCTCTCCCAATTCTGGGAGAGGGGGCTTATCGGGAAGGTGTTGGGGATGAGATCAATGCTAAAAATCGGCAACCAAGCCTAAATCACGTCCGGTGGCTGCGCGAAATCAGCGAGCAGATTTATCGGGTTTTTGATGCCGACCGAGAACGCATCAAGCCATCTCTCAATTCAATTTAGAAAAAATCTAAACCAATTTGTGTTCATTTTCAAAAACGGGCTTGTTATCCAAAATGCGCTGTGGAGAGAAGATCGAAAGATCGAGAGTGGGCGTTTCTCCCAAAATTAATTCAGCCAGATAACGCCCAACACCATGACATTGCTGGAAACCATGCCCGGAGAAACCATTTGCGAGCATGAAGCCCTTCAAACCAGGCCATTCACCCAAGATAGCATTCCTATCAAAGGTGTTTACGGCATAAAGGCCAGCCCAACCGCCAGTGATCTTCAGTTGATCAAAAGCAGGAGCGTATCCTACAAGTTCTTCCCATAATTCTTCGATAAATATATTGCGGTCGAAGGCAAAGTCAATGCCGATGGGGTCATCATCAAGGCTCTTACCCACAAGGAAAGTGCTACCATGTTCCTGGATAAGATATAAGCCGGAAGGAAGAACCGTGAGCGGATATTCCACATCGGGTTCAACATTTGTTTCCACGACAAAAACATGCCGTTTAATCGGTACAACAGGTAGCTCAACGCCAACGGTTTTGGTTAATCCCTTCGTCCATGCACCCGATGAATTGACCACAAAATCCGCTTGGATTTCATCGCCAGAAGCCAAGCGCACACCACTGACTTGCCCATCAACTTTCAGGATTTCACGCACTTCCCCTTTTATATATTCTGCACCCAAAGCAATCGCCTTGTTTTTATAACCGGTCAAGACTGCATTTGCATCCATTGTGCCATCTGCTGGAGACCAGCCCGCGCCGGCAATCTGGTCAACTTCAAAGAGAGAGAATTTTTCTTTAACTTGCGCTGGCTCCAGCCACTCGGTCGGGCAGCCAAGACTTTGCTGCGTAGCGATTCCCTTTTGCGTGGAGGCTTTGCCCGCTTCGTCTGTCATAAACAAATTCCCCTGTTCCCGAAAAGCGATATCGGGTTTCACGCCGTCTACTTCCATATCATCCGCGAAGGTTTTCAGCACTTCAAGCCCATATTGCGAAATTTGGATATTTTCTTTGATATTGAATTGCAAACGGATATTCGCATCTGACAAAACGGTGGAGCAAAACTCATAGGTTGGGTCTTTTTCGATAATCGCTACTTTGAGTTGCGGGGCTTTCTTCATCAAATAATAAGCGGTTGCACAGCCCATTACACCGCCACCCACCATAATTGCGTCATATTTCTTTGTCATTGCTCAGACTCCTTTTTGGGATTTCGACATATTATCATGGGGAAAGCGAAAAGAGTACAGATATAAAAATGCACCAATCTCTATTACTATTTTCATGCCTTTTGGATTCAGCAATTCCAAATTTGGCATGAATTTGCGAGGAGACCGCTTCGTCGCAAAGAACGCTCCTCGCGGAATCATATTTCGTATGCTGTCTTGCGTCAACGGATGATAGTGCTCCGGGACGAACGTGCTCTAAACTTGCTCCCGTTTTTCGCCGCGATGCGCCCCTTCTGTCCTTCGGACATCTCCCCCAAATTCCAAGTGCATGGAATTTAAGAGAGAATACTCTTCGTCATTTCGTTTTTGTTTTTATTTGCTCTTATTCGCTGAATTCGCGTAATTCGTGTTTCAGCTTTTGCGCACACCTGTCTGCACACCCCAGAGACGAGCATAAATGCCTTCATTTGCTACCAGTTCGTCATGCTTGCCTTGCTCTTTTAGTTTGCCATGTTCTAGAACAAAAATCCTGTCAGCGTTGCGGATGGTGGAGAGGCGGTGGGCGATGACGATGGTGGTGCGCCCAATCGCTATCTGCTCAAGGGAGCGTTGGATGAGGGCTTCGGTTTCGTTATCAACAGAAGACGTGGCTTCATCGAGGATGAGGACGGGGGGATTTTTTAGGACGGCACGCGCAATCGAGACGCGCTGACGTTGACCGCCGCTCAGTTTCTGTCCACGCTCGCCAACGATGGTATCGTAGCCTTTTGGCAACTCCATGATGAAGTCGTGGGCTTCGGCGATTTTGGCGGCTTTGATGATTTCTTCGTCAGAAGCATCGAATGTGCCGTAGGCAATATTCTCACGGACGGTGCCGTGGAAGAGGTAAATATCCTGGCTGATGAAGCCGATGGCTTTGCGGAGGTCTGCCAGTTTCAGGTCACGGAGATCGTGCCCATCAAGGGAAAGACATCCTTTTTGGACATCGTAGAAACGGAGGAGCAATTTGACGAGGGTGGTTTTGCCCGCGCCCGTTGAGCCAACGATGCCGACTGTTTCTCCAGAGGGAATCGTCAGAGAGAGGTTATCGATCACGGCGACGCTAGCGCTTACGCTTGTAAGATTGTCGGTGTTGGCATATTCGAATGAGACCGAATCTAAAGTTAGTTGACCGCGCACCAAGCCTAAATCCAGGGGCATTCCGCCGTCATCCAAGAGGGCATCCGCATCCAATAAATTCAAAACTCTTGAGGTGGAAGCCATCGAACGCTGATATAAATCCAATGTATCGCCAAGACGGGTGAGGGGCCAAAGCAATCGCTGGGTGATGAAAACAAGGACGGAATATGTGCCGACTGCGAGTTCGCCAGAGAGTGCCATGCGCCCACCAAAGATGAGAATGCCGATAAATCCGCTCATGATGACCATGCGGATGAGGGGCACGAACGCCGAGGAGAGCTTGATGGCTTTTTCGTTGGCGAGGCGGTAGAGATCGCTCTCGTGGGTGATGCGCCCGAGTTCGTGCTTCTCGGAAGTGAAGCTCTTGATGGTGGCGATGCCGCTGAGATTGTTGGCGAGATAGCTGTTTAGGATGCCAACCTGCTCACGAACAGCGGCATATTTGGGGGCAAGGGTGCGTTGAAAACGGATCGAGCCCCAGATGATGAAGGGCATCGGGAGCATCGCCATCCATGCGACTTCGGGGGCGGTGTAGAAGAAAATGCCACCGATGACGATGACTGTTGTGACGACCTCCCAAATATCGTTGACGCCGCCGTTCAGGAAACGTTCGAGCTGATTGATATCGTCGTTCAGAATGGAAAGCAAACCACCCGTGGAGCGATCTTCAAAATAAGCCAATTTAAGATGCTGGACGTGGTCGTAGGTATCGACTCGCAAATCGTGTTGGATGGATTGGGCGAGGTTGCGCCAAGCGACTTGGTAGAGGTACTGGAAGGTCGATTCGAAGACCCAGATAAAGACCGTCAGCCCCGCGAGGACGAGGAGCTGGGTGCCGGTATCCTGAACGCCGAGTTTGGCAAGGAGCGAATCTTCCTGCGCGACGACAACATCTACCGCTGCGCCGATCAGGATGGGCGGGGCGAGGTCGAAGATTTTGTTGAGGATGGAATAGAGGGAGGCTAAAACCATCGCGCTGCGATGCGCGGTGGCGTAGCTCCAGAGGCGGGGGAGGGGGGGGGGGGTGGGGTTCATGGGGTATTTTTACCACAAAGAGCACGATGGGGCACGAAGGTTTTAAGAGCAACCACAGATACCCTTTCGGGCATTCGTAAATGGGATGACCGCAGATAAAAAACTTAACACGAAAAGCGCGAAGGACGCGAATGTTTTTTAGTTCTTTTTCGTGGCATTCGCTTACCTGTACCCGAAAGAGTATTCGCATTATTCGCGTTTGAGAAAGGCATTACAATAGAGGCAGATTATCCAGACTTGGTAAATCTCCACTAAGGGAGTAGATTGATTATGAAAAATGAGCCTTCATATCAAGATAGTTATCGACCCAATAAGGAATTAGAGGTTGTAAAGATTCAATTAAGAAGCCAAAGATCCAGCGAAAACTGGCTTGGAATGGAACAGGTACAGCTTTGGCTTCAAAAAGATCCTGAAGATGAAGAAATTTACGCTATCCTTCTAGAATCAGTTGAGGAAAATCCTAGAATAAATGAACCGGTGCGTATTCTACTTAACGATCTAATTGATAAGGGTGCTTTAAGAGCTGAAAGTGCGTTGCGCTACATGCCTTCGGCCTCCCAACAACCTATAGATAATGCAAATGATCATTTCCCCGTTGATGGTACCGATGAAGCGTCAACGGTTATAGATGTCAACATTGAGGGATTAGCTTTATCGGATGCTTACAGTCAGATAGATTTGTTAGGCTATTCCGATTATGTAGAGGCGTTGGCAAACTTCATTACAAGCCCTAAAACTAAAAAACCAATTACTATCGGTATAGACGCGGCTTGGGGCGGTGGGAAAACTACTTTGATGCGTTTACTACAAGAACGGTTGAATCCTCGCCTGAAAGAGAAAGGCAAGAAGTCAAAAAAGGGTGCTAACGAACATATCAACACTGTTTGGTTTGACGCATGGAAATATGACCAACAAGAAATGCTCTGGGCGGCAATGGTACTAGAAATATTTGACCAAGTTCGTGAACAATCTAACTGGTGGCAAAAAACAAACCTGTTCTTTCGTCTAAACTCCAAACGCTTTGATTGGGCAAGATTCTGGTTAAGTCTTCTGAAATCTGTTGCGATAACAATTTTCTTATTTGCTCTCGGGTCTGGTGCTTTCTCAATACTTGCATCTTTCTTGGATAAATCGTGGGGAGAAACTTTGCAATGGGTTGAAGATTATTCAAGAGTGTTAGTGGCACTCGGCGTGGCTTCATTAACATATACGATATTCAAAGATACGACAGGGCTCATCATTTCTCCCTTCAGCTTAGGAATATCACAATATGCGAAAAAGCCAGATTATAAAGAAAAAATTGGTTTCTTGAACAAATTTACAGAAGATTTCAAGTACGTTATTGCATCCATCACAAAAAATGGCGAGTGGCCTTTGGTTGTATTTATTGACGATTTAGATCGTTGCTCACCAACCAAAGCGGCAGAAGTAATTGAAGCTATGAATTTATTGCTCGATTCTGAGCATTGCGTTTTTGTTCTTGGCGTAGATACAGCTATGCTCTCGCGTAGCATTCAAGCCAAATACAAAGAAATTCAACCTTTCTTTGATGATATAGATTATCCGTCCAGTACAGGATTAGGTCGGCATTTTCTTGAAAAAATAATCCAGATTGATTTTCGTATTCCACGCTCAGATTCGACACATATATCTGATTTTATTTCTGCCCAAATTGGAAATGAGCCTAAAAAACGAGAGCAGCCAGTTGAACAACAAGAAGCAGAAAATTTAATTCAGGCAAAGCAACGCACGGGAAAAACTGTTAGTGAAGCTAAACAGATTATTCTTGACGAACGTCCTGATTTAGAAAGAGAAATTGCTAACGCATCCAAAGTCATTGAAGAACGCACATTTGAAGATAATGTTGAGGTTATTGAAGCAATCAATGATATGGCTTTTTATCTTAATAACAATCCTCGTCGTATTAAACGCTTTATAAATATGTTCCGCTTACAAGCCTTAATTGCATATCAACGCAGAATTTTAGGAGATGGTATCTCATTCAGCAATCTTGCTCGCTGGGTTGTTATTAGTATGTGGTGGCCAGAGCTTATAACATTTTTTAGACAAAACCACTCACTGTCTAAGTCTATTAAAAATGACGCTATATATATCAATCAACGAAAACTAAAAGAAGAATTTATCACAAACCTAGCTCCTTTGAATAAATATCCTCTGTTCATCCAGAAGCTTTTTCTCAATGCCAATTTCAGAAAGATAATCACGGAAATTACTGGTGAATTTGAAGAAGCGCAAAATTATCTAAACTTAACACAACTTATTACAACAACCAATCATGAAGAAAACTTCTGATTATTTAAAATCCATTTCCCCACACGGTCCCTGCTACGTCTGCGGGACAGAAATTAAAGAAGTTCGTTGGTAAAGATGAGAAAAATCCGAGATCAATTCCAAAATCGTTTCATCCAGGCTTTTGTTATTTTCCTTGTATTGATCCTGATCGGAACATCCGGCTATCATTGGCTGGAAGGCATGACCTTCATTGAGGCCATGTATATGACCGTGATCACCATCAGCACAGTTGGGTTCGGAGAAGTTCGTACACTATCGTCAATAGGGAGAATTTTTACGATCATCTTGATCCTGGGCGGCGGTGGCTTAGCGGGCTTTGCAGTCACCGTCGGAGCAGATTACATAATGTCCGGTAAATGGCAAAATTACTGGGAGAAAAGGAGACACACGCGCATGC